>CAZYNO010000012.1:0-2592 GCA_964648845.1 uncultured Bacteroides sp. | reverse complement strand
CCGATATTGTCGAAAGAACGCAGCCAAAATGTGCGCTATGAGATAGCCGACAACTTCATGCGCTTCTGGTTTAGATATGTTGCACGCAATCAAAATCTGCTGCAAATGGGCTTGAACGAGCAATTGCGCAATATTGTGCTTGATGATTATCCGACTTATTCGGGACTTACGCTCGAGCTATGGTTCCGCCAAAAGCTGCGCGAGAGCGGCAAATATGCACAGGTGAGCTCGTGGTGGAATGCAGCAAAAGGCACAAACGTTGACCAGATGGAGGTTGACATTGTTGCGCTGTCGCTGCAAAGGGCAAAAACTGCATTTATTGCCGAGGTGAAGCGCCAACGCAAAAACTTCAAGCCCGAAGTGTTGCAAAGGAAAGTTGAATATCTTGGCACAAAAATATTGCATGGCTACGAAATAGAGACTGCGGTGCTGACACTCGACGAGATGTAGCCGCGGTGGTTAGCGAGCAGTCAATACAATAAACCGGAGCGATTTGCGTTTATTATATAAATGAAAAGGTTTATACGAATAATCGCAATAGTTTTAGTGGGTCTTGTTTGTGCTCAAACCACCACTGCCCGTACGTTTAACGATAAAGTGCTTAATCGTCCGTATGCCGACATGCGCCGCTGGCACTTGGGCTTCTCGATAGGTCTTCACACTGAGGACTTGAAATTTACCCACAATGGCATGGTGACTGATGACGGCGAAAGCTGGTATATGGAAGAGCCGTCATTTCAGCCCGGATTTTGCGTGAACGGCCTCGTTGACCTGCGCCTCAATTCGTATTTCAATCTGCGATTTTCTCCCGGCATGTACTTCGGCAACCGTAATATTCGCTTCATTGATGTGAATGGCGGCGACACAGAGCGCCAAAGCATCAAGTCGGCGTATGTTGTGGCGCCTATCGACTTGAAATATAGCGCTGTACGTCTGCGCAACGTGCGCCCGTATATGGTCACCGGCATCATGCCCGCCTTCGACGTGTCGAAAAAGCGCAACGACCTGCTGCGCCTCAAAAGCACCGACTTCTACTGGAGCATCGGCTTTGGTCTCGACTCCTACTTGCCGTACTTCAAATTTATCCCCGAAGTGAAATTCTGCTTAGGCTTGACCGATGTGTTGCAGCACGACCGCAAAGATCTTGTTGACGACCCTTCGAAGCTGAAATATACCGAGTCGCTGTCGAAAGCAACCTCAAAAATGATTGTGCTAACCTTTTATTTTGAATGATTATTGCTATGCGTAGTGCAAAGAAAATATCACTCTTAGCTGTTGCGGCACTCTCACTGCTGACAACGCACAAGGCTGTGGCACAGAGCGATGCACAGTTGTCGCAATACTACGAGGTGCCAACCTACTACAACCCCGCGGCTATCGGACAAACCGACTATATAAACATTCGCGGCGGTGCACGCCTGCAATGGCTGGGCATCGACAACGCTCCGCAAACATTCCTGCTCACCGGCGATATGCCCATCAAGTTGTTTGGCAAGCGCATAGGCGTGGGTGTGGTTATCAATCAAGAAAGCATAGGTTTGTTTCGCACACTCAATCTGCACGGCCAGTTCGGCTACAAATTCAAGAAATTTGGCGGCGAATTCACCGTAGCGGCATCCGTTGGCATGTACGACCAAACATATAAAGGCACCGAGGTGCTTTTGCCCGACGATGACGACTACCACCAAGGCACCGACGACGGTGTGCCCACACAAGACCTCCACGGCACAGCCATCGACCTTGGTGCCGGCATCTGGTATAAACACAAATACTTTTGGGCGGGTGCTTCGTGCACACACATCACCTCGCCCACGGTGACACTCGGCAACGACAACGGCGACAGCTCAACCGACCTAAATTACGAATTTCAAGCCGGACGAGTGGCATATTTTATGGCCGGAGGCAATATTCCAATAAAAAATACGTTATTTGAAGTGATGCCGTCTGTCTTAGTCAAGAGCGACTTTACTTTCACAACAGGCGAGGCTACGATGCGTGCACGCTACAATAAATTCCTCTCGGTTGGCGTAGGCTACCGCTGGAACGACGCAGTGATTGCAACCATTGCCGCCGAGATTAAAGGCTTTTATATAGGCTACTCGTACGACTATCCAACATCTGCCCTTGCCAAAGCTTCTTCAGGAAGCCATGAAATTATTGCCGGATACAGACTCAAACTCGACCTCGGCGACAAAAATAAAAATAAGCATAAAAGCATTCGCATAATGTAAAAGCAATCATTTAATATGAAGCCATTTAACAAAATACTCATCTCTATCGCTTCGGCTGCCTCTGCCGTGCTCATGACTGCCTGCTTTTCCGGCTCAAGCAGCTCAGCCGGCGGCGAAGTCACCGGCGTGTCGGGCACTTCGTGGGCTGAACCAACTCCCTACGGCATGGTGCTCGTGAACCGTGGCTCTATGAAGGTTGGTGTTAACGAAGCCGACAGCGCTTGGAATCTCGCTGCCGATGCTCGTGGCATCTCTGTTGACGGGTTCTGGATGGATGAAACTGAAATCACTAACGCTAAATACAAACAGTTTGTGTTTTGGGTGCGCGACTCTATTATCCGCGAACGTCTTGCCGATCCCA
>CAZYNO010000011.1:16177-22615 GCA_964648845.1 uncultured Bacteroides sp. | reverse complement strand
GCTTGATTGTGAAAGGCCCGGTGAAGTGGTCGCTGCTGGTGATGACCGTATTCTCAATACTTCTGGCTATGGGTAATCACTTTGAAGCCCTCACCGACTTCATGATTTACCACTTCCCGATGTACAATAAATTCCGCGCTGCCGAGACTGCGCTTGTCATAGCTTCGCTGTGCATGCCCTTGCTTGGTGCTCTCGCATTGCAAGAGTTGTTCACACGCGAGCAGGCGCTGAAAGTTTATCGCAATCAGTTGGCCGTAGCATTTGGCTTGCCGATGTTTATCTGCTTGTTTGGCTTGCTTGCACCGCAAGTTTTCGGCTCGGCATTCAGCGCCGAAGAACTTGAATATTTCGACAGCGCACGTGCACAACTTGCACAATATCCCGCCGAGGCACAAGAAGCATTCAAGGCAACCCTCGCCAACATTGAGGGCTTGCGCTATGGCTTGGTTAGTGCCGATGCATCGCGCTCGCTCATAATCCTTTTGTTGGGCTGCGGTGTGGTGCTGCTCGTCGCCGCCAACAAGCTCAATAAGGCTATCGGCGCTGCTGCCGTAGGTGTTATTGTGCTCGTAGACCTTTACAACGTAGACAAACGCTACGTGTCGACCGAAAGCTTTGTTGAAGACAGTGTGACAGCTGTCGACCCGCTTGCCGCCGACGCTATCGACCACGAGATACTCAAAGACAAATCATACTATCGTGTTGCCGACCTCACAGCGTTCGGCGATGCACGTCGCTCGTTCTATCACCACATGGTTGGCGGCTATCACGCAGCCAAACTCAATCGCTACAACGACCTTATAGAGCACCGCATGCAAACAGCTATCTCGGTTGGCGACTATGTTGACGATGTGCGCAATGACTCGTTGATTGCAAAATATCCCGCCGACCAACAAAAAATCATGAAGCGTCTGCGTGCCGACTACCATGTGTTCGACATGCTCAACACTCGCTACTATATCACCAAGACAGGCTTGGTGATGAATGCCGATGCTCTCGGCGCTGCGTGGTTTGTAAACAAGATTAGCTATGTTGACAATGCCAATGCCGAGATGGGCGCTCTCGAAACTCTCAACCCCGCCACCGAGGCTGTTGCCGACAAATCGTTTAAGGCTGCGCTCGGCGAAACTTCCGCCGCTCAACCCGACGACAAGATAACGCTCAGAGAATATACCCCCAATAAGCTCGTTTACGCTGCCGACACCAAAAACGGTGGCTTGGCAGTGTTCTCAGAGATTTATTTCCCCTGGGGATGGCATGTTACAATCGACGGCAACGAGGCTCAATTGGGCCGCGTGAACTATGTGCTGCGTGCCGTACAAGTGCCCGCCGGACAACATACAGTTGTTATGACCTTCAATCCGGAGAGTTTGCACGTTACCGGCACCTTGGCATACATCTCGATTGTGCTTATCTACTTACTGCTCATCGGCGCACTCATCATTGAGTGCCGCCGCAAACCCGAGGAGGCGAAGTGATAACATACATTCGTCCCGCAACGGCGTTTGCCAAATATCTTTCGCGTTGGCGTCACGGACACGGCTTTGGTGTGCACTCGCCGTGGGCGTATCGCGTGATAACAGAGGTTATCGGCGAGCATGCCACGTATTATGCATATCCAGAGATTGACAAGCTTTTCGGCAATCAAGCCAAAACCGCTCGCACAGTCTACCGCTTGCTGTTGCACCTCAAGCCGTCGCGCGTTGACGTTATCGGCGACGAGCGTTGGCACCACCTGGTGCAGCTGACCGGTAGTCTCAGTGCCGAAGGCGCTGCGGTGCTCATAGTAGACACTGCTGAGGGAGTGCAAAACTTTGGCGACGCCGAGACCGTCATCTTCACCTGCCTTGGCACAACCGACGGACGCAACCTATGGCGCCGCACCCTGGCAGAACTCTCTACCGGCATGGCTATAGACAGCCATCGCAAAATCGGCATAATATCTTTTCGCCGAGGACTACCACGACAAACCATTCATGCACGTTTTTAATGACTCACTCACAACGACAAACTATAGGTTGGTTAATAGCCATAGTTGTCAGCTTCTTCTTCCTTGACTGTTATTCGTTGCATACCGGCGACGATTTGGGCTATATGTTTGCCGACACCACACATCATTGCGGAGACGGCGAGCGAGTGACGTCGTTGGCTCAATGCTTCACCACACAAGCACATCACTATGTCACCACAAACGGCCGCTTTGCCGTGCATGTGGTGGTTATGGCGCTGCTTAATTTGCTGCCGCTGTGGATGTTTCGTGCCCTCAATGCGCTGATGTTTGGCGCTCTGTGCTATCTTGCTACACGCTTTGTGGCTGCCGAGCGCCGCACCAATACGCTTTATGCCGTGGCGTGGCTGCTGCTGTTAGTGGCGCTGCCGCAACCCGGCGTGGTGCTGCTAACGCTTGTGGCTTATGCCGTGAACTATCTGTGGGTGGGAGTTGCCGTGCTATCGTTCCTGTTGTGGCTGCGTCGCAATCCCGACAGCCGTTGGCTCATAGTCTATGCATTTTTTGTGGGCACGCTGCAAGAGAGCTACTCGCTGCCGCTGTGCGCCGGATTGTTTGTGGCAATGTTGTGCCGCCGCGTGCCTATTGCCGTGACTTGTGCTTTTATTGCCGGCACGGCCGTAGAGGTATTTGCTCCGGGCAACATGGCACACGCTTCGCAAGGCGGAGGATTTGCCCTCAGCGCTATCGCTAACAAGGCGTCGGCTCTCGGCACCGACCTGTTGGCGTCGGTTATCACCTATGCCGCTCTCGCTGCCGTGGTGTGGTTTTTTGCACGTCGTAAGCAGTGTATATCGTTCTTCAATCAGCATTTGATTTTTGCTGTGAGCATAGTTGCCGCTCTCGGGCTTGCCGTGCTCACGTTCACGTCGCCGCGTCAGCTCACCGCACCGTCGCTGTTCACCATAATTCTGCTTCTGCAATTCGTGCCGACGCGCCGTTGGCTCACCGTCGCCGCCACAGCGGTTGTCTCTGCCGTGACAGTGGCCATGGGCGTGTGCAAATATCATATACATGTGCGCTATCAGTCGTTTGTGCACAGCGTAGCTGCGGGCTTGCCGTTCGGATTTCCGCAAGGCGAGCCGGTGTGCACGCAAAACAATGTCATCACGCGCTCGTTCATTCCCGACCCGCTGTGCAACCGTGCGCTCGTCACTGTAGGCGACAAATACACCAAACTCGGCTTGCAGCGTTTGCGCGCCACAAAGCCGTTGGTCACAATATTGCCCTACGCTCCCGAATATATCTCGGCTCATGTGCAGTCGCAGGTGTATCGCTGCGGCGATACTGTCAACGTGTCGGCATGCAGGCTCGGAGCCTTCAGCGCGGCGGCAATACCCAAGCAAATCTACCGCACGCACAAAATCACCCCGCGCACGTCGTACGAAATGATCAGCCATGGCGATACCGTATATGCCATCTTCCCCAAGCAAACAAATCTAATCAAGCTCGAACTCAAACAATTAGCACAAATCCATAATAATCTATTATGCAAAAGAAACTAATTCTTGCAGCGTTTGCCGCATGTGCGCAAGCGCTCACACTCAACGCTTCGGTGAGCACCTTGCTGCCCACACCGAAGGAGGTTGTAGCCGCAGGGACTACACTGCTGTTGAGCGGAAGTTTCACTATTACCGATGAAACAGGTTGTCAGCTGTTGAAAGACTTCTTTACCGACAATCAGTGCACCCTCGGCAACGGTGGACTTCCTGTGAATGTAACCTTGGTCACTTCAATCACAGATGCCTACGACTACACCCTCTATGGCTATGACAACGAGGCGTACACTCTCGAAGTGACAACCTCGGGCATCAACATCACAGCCATCACCAAGGTGGGTGTTATTCGTGCCGCTCAAACACTGGCACAGCTGGCTGAGGGCATGGACGGGCAACTTGAATGTGTGAAAATCACCGACTGGCCCGCCTTCAAGCTGCGCGGCTATATGCACGACGTTGGCCGTTCGTTTATCGACATCGACGAGATTAAGAAAGAAATCAAGCTCCTGGCTCAGTTTAAGGTAAACACATTCCACTGGCACTTGACCGAAAACCAGGCTTGGCGCTTCCAGGTGAATGCTTATCCGCAGCTCACACAGGATGCATACATGACTCGCTTCCCGGGCAAATATTATACCCAAGACCAATGCAAAGAGGTGGTAGAGCTCGCCGCAAAATACGGCATGGTGGTTATCCCCGAAATTGATATGCCGGGCCATAGCACAGCATTCAAAAACGCTATGGGCTTTGATATGCAATCTACCAGCGGTAAAGCCGCATTGCAAACCATACTCGAAGAGGCTGCTGTGGTGTTTGCCGGTTGCCCGTACATACATATCGGTGCCGACGAGGTGACAATCACCGACTCATCGTTCATCAAAACCATGACCGACAAAATACACAATCTCGGCTTTAAGGCTGTGTGCTGGAACCCCATCTCGGGCGTGACCATCACCAGCAGCACCGGTTTTGATATGACACAGATGTGGGGCTCAAGCGCCAAAAAGATTTCGGGTATTCCCAATATCGACTGCCGCTACAACTATTGCAACCACTTTGACGTGTTTGCCGACCTCAACGCTATCTATCGCAGCAATATCTATTATGCCGAAAAAGGTAGCGCCGAAATTGCAGGCTCAATCTCGGCATATTGGAACGACCGTATCACCCAAACTCAGACCGATATTATCAACCAAAACAACTTCTACGCCAACGTCCTCGCCACTGCCGAGCGCTGCTGGAAGGGTGGAGGTAATCAATACATTGAGACCGGTGGCTGCGTGCTGCCTAACAGCGGCGACGAATACGAGGAATTTGCCGACTGGGAGTCGCGCTTCCTCTTCCACAAAGCTCACTCACTCAAAAACGAGCCCATACCCTACGTTAAGCAAAGCAACGTTAAGTGGTATGTGACACAAGGCTTCCCCAACAGCGGCAACGTGAGCACCAAATTCCCGCCCGAAGATGCACTGCAGGATACTTATACCTACAACGGCACAACCTACACCACACAACCCGTCACCGGTGCCGGAGTGTATCTCAAACACACATGGGGCTCGTATGTGCCCGGTCTCTATCCCAGCGCTGCATACAACCAAACAGCCTATGCATATACCTACGTATATTCGCCCACAGCACGCACCGTGGGCGCGCAGATAGAGTTCCAAAACTACGGCCGCTCGGAGAAAGACCTTGCTCCCACAGCCGGCAACTGGGACTATAAAGGCTCTAAGGTTATTGTTAACGGCGAGGAGATTGCGCCTCCCACATGGGATAACTCGGGCGTGACAATCTCGAATGAGGTTTATCTCAAAAACGAAAACTTCTCGGCCCGTAAACCGGTGAAGGTAACCCTTAAAGAAGGTTGGAACACCGTATTGCTCAAACTTCCGTACATACAACTCAGCACATCAACCGTGCGCCTCAACAAGTGGATGTTCACCTTTGTGCTCACCGACGAAGACGGCGTGAATGCTATTGACGACGTTGTATATTCGCCCACAAAAACCCTCGACTCTCGCACAGAAAATCTTGTGTCGCTGATACAAGAAATTCGCTCGTACATAGCAAACAACTATAAGGAAGAGGTTGGCTATTACTCGGCCTCAACTCCGGCTGTTAAGGAGATGCTTGCTGCTATTGACGAGGCTGAGAAACTTGTGGCTAACGCTACAAGCATGACCGATGCACAAATCACATCGACCTACAACTCGCTCAGCGCTCAATACACCACACTCAAGTCGTCGCTCGCAAGCAGCAACTTGGCTCAACCCGAGGCATACACCTACTACTATCTCAGCACTCCGTTGCGCGAAGGCCGCTATATCTCTGACTCTAACGGCGTACCTCTGGGTACCACAAGCTACGACGCAAATTCTGAATGGGAGTTTATGTCGCGCGGCGATGGTTCGTATGATATCAAAAACTATAACACCGGTCGTTACATTGCGCCTGTATCTACCTATAATTCGCCGCTGGAAATGTCGACAACTGCTCCCGCCACAGGTTGGGAATTGCAAATGTCGAGCACCACAGGCTATGTTATTTTGGTTAACGGCGAAAACGAAATGAACCAAACTCGCAATCAAAACCTCGGCTACAAGGTTTACAACTGGGGCTATGGCTCAAAGGTTGACGGCGCCTACAACTACGATGACCAAGGCTGCGAAATTTTGTTCACCAAGACCGGCCGCTTGGATACATCCGGCGTAGGCAATATTGCCGCCGACACCGCAACACTCAATCCGTTTATCTCGTTCGGCAACGGCTCGGTGACACTCAACACCGGCGTTTATGGCGTGGCATACAATATGCAAGGCATGCTCATCGGTCAAGGCTTTGATACGCTCTACCTTCCCAAAGGTCCGGCAATAATCGTGGCCAACGGCCAAACCTACAAGGTCATGATACGATAAAAAAGTAAGAAGTAAG
>CAZYNO010000011.1:0-16077 GCA_964648845.1 uncultured Bacteroides sp. | reverse complement strand
AAGTAAAGAGTGAGCCGACTCAAGCGACAGCCCACTTTTTACTTCTTACTTTTTTACTTGCGCGATAGTGCAACTTTATAGGAAAACGCAGTAAATTGGGGGTTGAAATTATAGGAAAACGCAGTTTTTTGACCCAAATTTTTATAGGAAAACGCAGTAAATATAAAAAAATATTTGTAAGTTTGCGTGTCGATAATAATATTAAAGGTATGTTATACAGAAAGATAGCACGATTGATAGAGCAGCATTTGTCGACGCCGCAAAAAAGAATACTGATTATTGACGGCGCACGACAGATTGGCAAGTCGTATATTATCCGCAGTGTGGGTAAGAAACTCTTCAAAAACTATGTTGAGATAAACATGGAGGCTGACCGACTTAAAGACAAAATATTTGAGTCGGCGCGCACGGTCAACGACTTTTATTTGTCGCTAAGCATGGTTGCCGGAAACCGCCTTGGCGATAAAGAGTCGACGCTTGTTTTTATCGACGAGATACAAGCTTATGACCATCTGCTCACGTTGCTGAAATTTCTGAATGAAGATAGTCGCTACACGTTTATTGCGAGCGGCTCAATGCTTGGCGTAGCACTTAAAAACACGGCGTCTGTGCCAATGGGTAGTGTGCGTATAGAGCACATGTTCCCTATGGATTTTGAAGAATTTATCATAGCAAACGGCGTTGGTCATGACGCCATTGATGTGTTGCGCCGCAACTTTGAGATGCGCAAGTCGTTGGCAGAGCCGATACACAACAAGATGCTCGATTTATTTCGCAAATATCTTCTTGTTGGAGGTCTTCCGGCAGCTGTCGACAGTTTTGTGCAGCAGCAAAATATTCATGAGGTGAGGTCGATACAGGGCGATGTGCAAAATATGTATGGCGTAGATGCTTCGAAATATGAGTCGGAGTCGAGTAAAAAGCTAAAGATAAGGCGCATACTCGAAATGATACCTTCAAATCTTGAAAATAGGAAGAAACGTGTAGTATTCAAGGATATTGAGGGCTTCAAATGGAAACGAGCCGATAACTATGCCGATGAATTTGAATATCTTGTGGCCTCGGGCGTGGCGCTCGAAGTAAAGGCGGTGAGTCAGCCCACCTATCCGTTGATACAAAACAGCGGAAAAAATTTGCTCAAGCTCTACGTAAACGATGTGGGACTGTTGTCGGGCATCTACTATCACGATAACATAATGGCGGTGCTCAACACCGAGAATAGCATAAATCTCGGAGCCCTATATGAGACAGTTGTGGCACAAGAGTTGCGTGCGCATGGCCGCCGACTGTACTACTACGACAATAAGCACGTGGGCGAGGTTGATTTTTTGATCGACGATGATGATAACTTGTCGGTGATGCCGCTTGAAATCAAGTCGGGCAAAGATTACACCGTGCACAGCGCACTAAATCGTTTTCTCTCGGTGAAAGATTATGGTGTGAAGCGAGCCTTTGTGTTGTCGAATGAGCGTGAAATCTCTGAGAAAGACGGCATTACGTATCTGCCAATATATTCGGTGATGTTCTTTTGATGTTAAGGAAAGTTAAAATGTGGTGAGGGCGTAGGGGTTTTTGGCGTGGTGTGCGTCATAGGTGTAGAAAATTCAATTTTTACGCTATGACAAAGAAAGAAAAATATGAAGAGAGCGAGCGCTTCGTGGCACAGCACTACGAGCGCGGAGCTTTTTCGGAGGCCGCGGCATGGCGACGCATGGGCTTGCAGGTGCGTCGCCCGGCACGTTGGCGCATGGTGGCTGCCGCTTCGGTATTAGCGGTGCTCACTGTGTCGGCATGCATTTATTATTTTAATGCTAAGTTTAGCGAGCCTCAGGTTGTCGCGCCGACAACTCAACAGGCCGTGCAGACCGCGCCTCAGTCAGCACCGATAGCTGCAACCGAGTCGAAAGTTATAGACTTTGACAATGCCGAGCTTGCCGATGTTGTGCTGCAAATCGAAAAGACTTACGGTGTGAAAGTGGTCAATGTTCCGACCGAACACTATCGCCTCACACTCCACTATGAGGGCACAGCGAGCGACCTCGTAGACACTATCAATGATATTTTAGATATTAATCTTGCAATAGAAGAATGAAGAAGATTGTCACACTTGTTACTGCCGTGGGACTGTCAGCACTCAGTTTGACTGCGCAAAATGTGTCGGTATCCGCCACAAACAGTCCTGCTGACAAAGTGTTTGCGCAGATTATGCGCCAGGCGGATGTTAATTTCATCTATCAGTCCGCACTCCTTAAGAATCTTAAAGTTACGGTAAATGCCCAAAATCAGCCTTTAGAGAAAGTGCTCAGCCAAATGTTTCGCAACACAAACATCGAGTATAAAATCTCAGGGAAGAATGTAACATTGAAAGCTGCGAAAACATCTGAGCAAGCAGTGAAAAGCATCACAATCAGCGGCTTTGTGCGCGACAATGAGACCAAAGAACCGCTTGCCGGCGCTGCCGTAGTCGCATCGGGTGTCGGCACCACAACAAACGTTTACGGCTTCTACTCGCTGACAGTGCCTGCCGGCGTGAAAGCCGTGAATGTTAGTTATACCGGATATGACGATGTTCACTACCCCACCGACAACCTCACCCAAAATGCCACTTTCGACTTCAGTATGATGTCGGCACAAGAGCTCGAAGAGCTTGTTGTGGTGGGCTCGCGCAATGAGGCTATCGCCCTCACTTTGCCCGAAATCGGCAGCACAAATCTGTCGAGCGCCATCATCAAATCTACGCCTGTGATATTCGGCGAGAGCGACGTGGTGAAGACCTTGCAGCTTGAGCCGGGCATCTCGGCAGGCGTTGAAGGCTTTGCCGGAATGTATGTGCACGGCGGTAATGCCGACGAAAATATGTATATGCTTGACAATGTGCCACTCTATAGCGTGAACCACTTTGCCGGACTGTTTTCGGCGTTCAACACCTCGGCATTGCGCAATGTAGACTTCTACAAATCGTCGTTCCCCGCGCAATATGACGGCCGCTTGTCGTCGTATATGGATGTGCACACCAAAGACGGCTCGCTCGAGTCGCACCACGGCTCGTTTACTTTGGGCTTGACTTCGGGAGCATTCAACATTGACGGCCCTATCAAAAAAGGCAAGACATCATATTCGTTGGCTTTGCGCCGCTCATGGTTCGACTTGCTGACAGTGCCGGCATGTGCCATCATCAATTCGCTCAAAGACCAAGACCACACAACATTTCAGTATGCGTTCACCGACTTAAATGCAAAGATAAATCACCACTTCAACGACCGTTCGCGCGCCTACATCAACTTCTACTACGGCGACGATATGTTGCGCGTGACTTATAAAGACGGAACGAAGGAAGAGGGCACGTGGTACGAAAACGAGAAAAGAAAATTGCAGTGGGGCAATATTGTTGCTTCAGCGGGGTGGAACTATGTGTTCTCGCCCAAAATCTTCGGCGAGGTGACCGCAGCCTACACACGTTTCCACACAAGTTTGAGCAGCGACATCCTGGATGAATATTACGAGTCGGCAACCTACACCGAGCACACCCGCGAGATTAGTAAGACCGTCAATAACATTAACGACTGGATTTTCCGCGCCGACTTCGACTGGCGTCCCAACTCAAGCAATCGCGTGAATTTCGGCGTAAGCTATACCCGCCACTCATTCTTGCCGCAACAAGACTCGCGCACCCTTGAGAATGACGGAGAAAAATATGAAGTGAATGACAGCGCATTCGTATATCGCGCCAACGAATTTAATGCATATATCGGCGACGACTGGACCATCTCGCGCCGCCTACGTGCCAATGTCGGTGTGCATGCAAGCCTGTTTAACATCGACGGCAAGACCAACACAGCCCTGTCGCCGCGTGCATCGTTGCGCTTCACAGTTAGCGACAAGGTTGCTGTAAAAGGCGGATATAGCCGCACCACACAATACATCCACCAGCTCAGCGAGACCTACATTTCGCTGCCCACCGATCAATGGGTGCCCATCACCAAAGATTTCAAGCCTCAGACTTGCGACAAGGTTTTTGCCGGCGGCTATTGGAGCATCAACAAGTATTACACCCTCAGCGCCGAGGTCTACTATAAATGGCTCGATAATCTCATCGACTATAAAGAGCAAAACTACCTTTACCCCTCGCAAATGGGTTGGGATAAAAAGCTCACCGTGGGCAAGGGCACAGCTAAAGGTCTTGACTTGAAAGTGAGCCGCGACATCGGTAAAATCACCGGACAAGTGTCGTACTCGCTGATGTGGGCCGACCGCACCTTTGCCGACCACAACGGTGGCAAGAAATATCCCTCGCGCTTCGACAACCGCCACAAAATCAATGCACTCATCATGTGGCATATCAACGACACTTGGGAGGTGAATGCATCGTGGACCGGTCAAAGCGGCAACATGTACACACTCTCAACGCAGCTGTGGAACGATGTGCCCGGCGGCAACTACGATGTGCCGGTAAATCAAGGCCTCAACAACTATCGTTTGCCATTCTATCACCGTCTTGACCTTGGCCTCGTGCGCCACACAAAACGCGGATTTTGGACCATCAGCCTCTACAATGCATATTGCAACATGAACGTTGTGTCGCTGCGCTACGGCTATGACAAGAGTGGCAAACCTCGTTTCCAGAAATTTCACTTACTTCCGATAATTCCCTCATTTTCATACACATGGCAATTCTAAAGAAACTATTCATATATGCAGCTGTAGCCATGGGCCTCAGCTCGTGCTACACCAATTTTGACCCGTCGGACAACGAGAAGCCGGTGCTATGCCTCAACGCCATGATCACCGCCGATGAGCCGATGACCGTATATGTTAACCGCACCCACCGCTACACCGAGGGCTCAAACTATTTCACCACCGACGATTATTATGTGAAAGACGCAACAGTCAAGCTCTATATCGACGACAAATATGTTGAAGACCTTGTCTATGCTGAGTGGACCGGATATAATTCGTACGGCGGACAAATAACCTTGGGCGGCTATAAGTCGAAGTATGCGCCCAAACAAGGCGAGCGTGTGCGCATCGTTGCCACATCGCCGGAATATGGCGAGGCTATCGGCGAAGAGACAATGCCTATTGCCGTGCCTATCGACAAAGTGGAGGTTGAGCCCACGATGACCGACGCTACGATTGTGAGATATATTGACGACGAATATACCTTTCACGTTGTGGAGTTTGACACGCATGCCACACTGACCTTCACCGACCCGGCAAACGCAACAAACTATTATACCGCCGATGTGGAGCCCGAATTGCCCGCCGAACTCGACGAAGATGCCAACCGTCATATCGGCGAAGACGGCAAAGAATACTCCAATCCGATGGTCTACTTCCGCACAATGTCGTTGGACTATGATGCCGAGCCGCTGTTTGCCGAGCACATCAGTGTGCTTGAGGCGTTGATGGGTGGCGACAGCTACGGCTGCAACTATTTCTCGGATAACCAAATCTCGGGTAAGAGCTACACCGTAAATCTGCGTTACGACAAAACACAGTATTTCAAACGCAAATTTTACAACAAAGATTTGGCCTATCACATGACCATGAATGTGATGCTTGGCTCTGTGTCGCAATCATACTACTATTGGCAACTCTACAACTGGAAACGCGAAAACAGCATGCAAGGACAATTGTCGGACATCGGCATGTCGGAGCAGCTGGTATCGTACAGCAACGTGTCGACCGGTGCCGGCGTGATTTGCACCCGCTCATTCTCGGTTGTCAAGGTCGATATCGCTGATTTCTTGCGCGAAGCTGTAGCAGGTATCGAGGGCTGAAATTTGAGTAAGTGATTTATTATGCGTAACTTTGCATAATAAATCACTTAGAAATGAGAATAGACATTATAACCGTACTTCCGGAAATGCTTGAGTCGCCCCTGGGCTGCTCAATCATCAAGCGCGCCTGCGATAAAGGCTTGGCAGAGATTGTGGTGCACAATTTGCGAGACTACACAACAAATAAGCATCGCAAAGTTGATGACTATCCTTTTGGCGGCGATGCCGGAATGGTGATGCAGGTGGAGCCCGTTGACCGCTGCATCTCGGCACTGAAGGCCGAGCGCCACTACGACGAGGTGATATTCACCGCTCCCGACGGCGAGACTTTCAACCAAAAAATCGCCAACGGCTTGTCTATGCTCGACAATATTATCATACTCTGCGGCCACTATAAGGGCGTGGACTATCGCATACGCGAAAATCTTATCACTCGCGAAATTTCTATCGGCGATTATGTGCTCACCGGTGGCGAAATGCCGGCAGCCATAATTGCCGATGCTATTGTGCGCCTGATACCCGGCGCTATCGGCGACGAGCAATCGGCGCTCAGCGACTCGTTTCAGGACAATCTTCTTGAGCCGCCAATCTACACCCGCCCCGCCGACTATAAGGGCTGGAAGGTGCCCGACATACTTCTCTCGGGCCACGAGGCGAAGATTGCAGAGTGGCGCCACGAGCAAGCACTTGAGCGCACAAAACGCTTGCGCCCCGACCTCCTTAAATAGATAACAAAAAACAAATTCAACTATTTGAAATTTGACACAGATGCATTAACTTTGCACACATGGAACAGTATATTGTGTCAGCACGCAAATATCGCCCGTCGACATTTGCTACCGTGGTGGGGCAAAAAGCCCTGACGGCAACCCTTAAAAATGCTATCGCTACCGACAGATTGGCGCATGCTTATTTGTTTTGTGGTTCACGCGGTGTGGGCAAAACTTCTTGTGCCCGCATATTTGCTAAAACTATCAACTGCGAAAATCGCAGCGCCGATGGTGAGGCTTGTAATGAATGTGCTTCGTGCAAATCGTTCAACGAGAACCGTTCGCTCAACATCATAGAGCTCGACGCCGCCTCGCACAACGGTATTGACGACATGAAAGCATTGATTGAGCAGGTGATGGTGCCGCCCACCGACGGCCGCTATCGTGTGTTCATCATTGACGAGGTGCACATGCTCTCAACCGCCGCCTTCAACGCATTCCTCAAGACGCTTGAAGAGCCGCCGTCGTATGTTATTTTCATACTCGCAACCACCGAGAAGCACAAAATTATCCCCACAATTCTTTCGCGCTGTCAAATCTACGACTTCAACCGCATCACCATCAAAGATATGGTTGAACATCTTGCTATGGTGGCTGGCAAAGAAGGCATCACCGCCGAGCCTCAGGCGCTTGGAGTGATAGCCCGCTATGCTGACGGAGCTATGCGCGACGCCCTCTCGATTTTCGACCAAGTGGCAGCATCGTCGCGCGGCAATATCACCTATGCATCAACAATCGAAAATCTGAATGTGCTCGACAATAGCTATTTTGAGCGTCTCACCGATGCTTTCAAGGCTGTTGATATACCCGGCGCATTAAACATATATCGCGAAGTGCGCGACAAAGGCTTCGACTCACTGTTCTTTATCAATGGCGTGGCTCGCTATATACGCGACCTTATGGTGGCACGCGTCCCCAACACCATTGGCCTTCTCGAAGCTACCGAAGACGTGCGTCAGGCAATGGCGCAACGTGCTGCACAATTTGCTCCCGACTTTTTCTATCGCGCCATGAGCTTGCTCAACGATGCCGACCTAAACTATCGTGTGTCGTCGAATAAGCAATTTCTTGTTGAGTTGACACTCATTAAATTGTGCCAACTACTCTGCCCCTCGACCCCGGCGATGACGCCGAGGGGCAACTAAAACCCATCGCCGAATTTGCGCAACCTGCGCCCGCAGCTGCCCCTGCTCCGACACCGCGACCGATGCCGGCAGCACCCGTTGCGCCCGCACAGCCTGTGCGCAAACCGACACCCGCTCCGTCTGCCGCACCCGCACCATCGGGCTTGCGCACGTCGCTCAATGCGCCGTCGCTCAGCCTCAGCCGTCACCATCAAGCCTCAACAGAGCACGTAGCCACCGGCTCAACGGCAACCGCCGCACACACCGTGCACGCCTTCAGCGACGAGCAATTGCAGCAAGCATGGACACGCTTCATCGACGAGCATGCCAGCGACCGCTTGCTCATAAACACAATGCGCGTGTCGCACCCGCAGCGCACCGCCGAGGCTAATGTGTTGGAAATGGTTGTTGAGAGTGAGATACAGGTAGAGCTTATCAACGAGGCTTTGCCCGATTTGCTTGCCTCGCTGCGCAGTCAGCTGCAAAACGATATGATAAGCATACATGTGCGCGCCAACACCGGACAAAGCTCGCCCTTGACATGGAATGAGCGCGAGGTGCTTGCCGATATGATTGAGCGTCACCCCATCATCAAGTCGTTTGTTGACGACCTTGGCTTGTCACTGCTTTAGAGCCACGGTTTGTCGCAGTCCCGGACGCACGTGCAGCGAGAACGCAGCAAAGCGTCCTGTTTTTTCATCGGTATATTTTATGTGATACCAATCTTGCGCCATAAAGGTGAGGGTTGATACCGCCTCGTGCACGGCCGTGCCGTCGACGGGCGAGCCCACTGTGACGCGCTCTTTGATATCTAAATCGAAGCCAATCTGTGTGATAGCCAGCGACACGGCGCCGGTGGCGTAGACGCCTTGCAGCCCTGTGCGGCGCAGCAGCACGTCGCCGTTGTCAAGACATTCAACGTATAGCGCAGCCGTGGCCTCGGCATCGCCTTCGGCCAGCCATCCGGCGACAAGGTGGGTGAGTGCTTGGCCGCGACCCGAGGGGCGTGCACATAGCGCAAGCACGGCAGCAGCGACAAAAGTCATGATAACATAAAACTCCACGCTGTGAAAAAATGCTATGTATGCAGAGATAAACATGTTGCAAAGATAGGGTTATTTTGCGAATTATTTGTGGCATTGCGCGGTTTTTAGTAAATTTGCGTGTTTAAACACCAATCACTCAATATGGCAACAATCAAGATAGCCGGCATCATGCGAGCCGGAGCTTATTCTCCCAATCATATCGGCAACGACGCCGCTATTTTCAATAACACCGCCGACCAGTTGCGCAAACGCGGTTGTGAGGTGAATATTTACACCGAAGAGCAATTTATTGCCGGTGAAGTTAAAGAAGACATCATCGTGAATATGTGCCGCGAGCAACGCTCTATTGCTTTGCTGCAGGAACGCGAGCGCCAAGGCGCGTTGGTGATAAACTCGGGCTTCGGCATTGACAACTGCACCCGCGAGCGCATGACACGCATACTGCTGGGTTCGGGCATCCCCTACCCCGACAGCCTCATGGTGAATACCGACGAGGGCATCATGCCGCAGCTGCAAAAGGCCGGCTTTGAACGTTGCTGGATAAAACGCGGCGACTTTCATGCCATGCACAAGGAAGATGTGAGCTTTGTGCGTCACGCACAAGAGGCTCAAGAAGTGCTGCAAGAATACTTTTTGCGCGGCATCAAGCGTGCAGTCATCAACGTGCACCTCGAAGGCGACCTCATCAAATTTTACGGCATACAAGGCACACCGTTCTTCTACTGGTTTTATCCGTTTGAGGCAGGCCACAGCAAGTATGGTGCCGAGGCTATCAACGGCCCCGCTCGCGGCTTGAAGTTCGACGAAGAATATCTCAAAAAAATATGTCACGAAGCCTCAGAAGTGCTCGACGTGAAAGTTTATGGCGGTGACTGCATCATCGCCGACGACGGCCAAATACGCATCATTGACTTTAACGATTGGCCAAGTTTTGCTCCCTGCCGCGACGAGGCAGCTCCGTATATTGCTAAATGTATTATGTCGGCAATTAAGCACAGACAGAACAAATAATCTCTCTATGACTCAAAATTCAACTACTAAAACCTCGTATCGTGACACTCTGAAGAGTGCCGACACTGAGGAGCACATTGACCTTGCTTTTTATCGCCCTATCGGCTACATGTGGGCATGTGCAGCTAAAGCTTTAGGCATCACCCCCAATGCAATCACTATTGCATCAATCTTCTTAGGCATCGGTGCCGGTGTTGCCTTCTATTTCGACGACCTTTGGATTAACGTGCTTGGCATTGTGTTGCTCGTGTGGGCAAACTCATTTGACAGCGCTGACGGCCAATTGGCGCGTATGACAAAACAATATTCGCGCATAGGTCGCATTCTCGACGGCTTGGCAGGCGACTTCTGGTTCTTTGCCATCTATGTTGCCATTTGTTTGCGCGAAAATGCCACATCGTCGTTCTTCAGCGAGCGCCCGTGGCTCATTTGGGTGATTGCTATTGTGACCGGTATTTGCCATGCCAAACAGGCATCTATGGCCGACTACTATCGTCAGTTCCACCTCTACTTTCTCAAAGGCGAAGAGGGCAGCGAGCTCGAAAGCTCGGCTAATCTTCGCGAGAAACTTGCCGAATTGAGCTGGAGCAAAAACTTCTGGCAAAAAATCACACTGTTTTTCTATACAAACTACACCGTAGGTCAAGAGTCGTGGACTCCGAACATGCAAAAACTTCGTGCCGCTCTCAAGACGCGCTACGAAGGCGGCGTGGCTTCAGAGGCCTTCCGCACAGCCTTCCGCTTGCAAAGCTTGCCGTTGATGAAGTTTACGAATATCCTGTCGTTCAACTGGCGCAGCATTGCATTGTTTGTGGCTATTTTGGCATGTATGCCGTGGCTCTATTTTGCCTTCGAACTTGTGGTGCTCAACGCATTGCTCATCTACATGGTGTGCCGCCACGAACGTATTTGCAAGAAATTCACTAAAGCTGTAGAGAATGAAATTTTCTAACATAAAAGGCATAATTTTTGACTATGGTGGCACCATCGACACACGAGGTGACCACTGGAGTCATGTGATTGACGCCGGCTGGCACAATGCCGGGATTGATGTTGATGTGGAGACTTTTCGCACGTGCTATGTGCACGCCGAGCGCGAGCTTGCTCGTGAGCGCTACATCCTGCCCGGCGATAATTTCTATGTGCTGCTACTCAAAAAGATGCGCATAGAGCTGCAACGTCTCAGCGAGTTTGGTGCTATCAGCGCCGACGAGATAGAGACTAAGGCCGTGCAGATAGCGCAATATTGCTACGACTTTGCGCGCACATGCGTTGAAGAGGCTCGTCCGGTGCTTGCACAGCTTGCCGAGAAATATCCCTTGCAGCTTGTAAGCAATTTTTATGGCAATGTTGATGAGGTGTTGCGCGACTTCAACATTCGTCAATACTTCAACGGCGTGATTGAGAGCGCTGTTGTGGGTGTGCGCAAGCCTGATGCTCGCATCTTTATGCTTGGCTGTGTGGCTCTCGGTCTGAAGCCTGAAGAGGTGCTTGTGGTGGGCGACTCGCTCAAAAAGGATATCCTCCCCGCTCGCTCTATAGGCTGCCAAACAGCTTGGATTAAGGGCCGCGGCTGGACTGCCGACGAAGACGCCGCTACAGACCCCGCTCAAATTCCCGGCCTCACCGCCCTACTCTCGTAAACATTCTCCGTAAGACCTTAAAATACAAGCGAGGCTGCAATCCGAAGATTGCAGCCTCGCTTGTTTGTCGGGGTGAGAAGACTCGAACTTCCGACCTCCACGTCCCGAACGTGGCGCGCTGCCAACTGTGCTACACCCCGAGCACTGTTTTTGTTGGTGGTGCAAAGGTAAGCATTTATTTTTAAATGGCAAAAAAAAGTTTAGTTTGCTTTCACTTTGAGCGATAATAAACGGTGGCCGATGCGGCAAAACAGGCATTTGCGTTGCAAACAATACTGATTGCGAAGCTGTATGTAGGCCTGCGAGGTGAAGGCATCGTTGCATTTTAGTCCGGCGTTGGTGAATATGTCGACTACCGAATTTTGCTCGGGCTTGAGGGTTTGGAGTATGTCGACGGCAAGTTCGCGGCGCTCGGCATCGTCGGCACTTTCGCCGTAGGCATATAGCATTGGCGCCACGACGTTTATCAGCAGCAAGCGCACCGAGGCGGCGCTAAGCAGCCGTGGCGTGGCTGTAGAGGGTCTGCCGAAGCCGTAGTGTGTGAGCCAATAGGCCGAGGGCTCAACGTCGAACAGCGCGGCAGCGTCTTTTGTGCTCGTGAGGTTGAGTATTTTGCCGCAAAGGTCGAAGCCGCCTTGCATCAGTCGTGCCAATAGGGCAATGCGGCGCGAGGGCGAGTTTTGCGGGCGCAGACGTGCGCGCCATTGCGGTTTTTCGTGCTGAGAGATGCCGAATTTGGTGCAGTAGAATTTGTATTCTTGCCCGAGATGAGCCTCATATTCGTCGCGCGGCTGCTCGCTGATGAGTCCGGCGCTGCCAAAAAGCAGAGCCTCGATAGTGCTGATATTGTCGTTGTGGCGCAGCAGGGTTTTCAGCGGCAGAGAGCGAGCCAATTGCTCCATGGCGTCGGCGTTTGTGCCGAAGCCGAGGCCGCGGGCGAGAGTGATGTATATGGCTTGGTTCCAGTCGCCGTGGTGAGCGTCGACGCGGCTGAGCACGTCGTCAGATTTGCGCTGCAGACGTTCGAAAGCGAGGCCTGTGAGCCAGTCGGTGAGCACAATTGTGGGCAGCGAATTAATCTCGATGGCGCAGGGCAGCTCGGTGAGTGGATTGTTGACCATGGCGTTGTATCGGTCGCTGAAGTTAGCGGCACAGCGCATGGTGACCTGTGGTATCACAGCTCCGTCAACACGACGAGTAATGGCACAATCGTCATACTGCACCACATGTAGCACCACGTTATCATAGGCCGGGTCGTTATCATGGTTGTGTCGGTGCCAATCGCTGGCTCTGACGTGAATCTCTACGTTTCCGGCCCAGATTTGTCCGTCTACGCGCACTTTGGCGTTGAAGAAGTCGGGGCCGGAGCCGGTGTTAAGCGTACCGGGGTCAATGATGTCAACGTGTCGGCCGTCAGATGTCGTCATTCTGAGGTCAGGCCACAGGCGAAAACGCCACACATATTGCATCAAGTCTTCCATGCTGAGCGCAAAATTAAGTAAAATTTAAACTTTACGCAAAGTAAAATGTCAAATAAATAGCGCGGGATATGCAAAAATCGCGCAATAATCATTATTTTTGCAACAGCAACCTATTAAAACGCGATACCATTATGGATAATATGCCTACTGACAACAATGCACCTCAGCCTGCAAAGCCGGCACGTGCTCAACATCATAAGCTCACCTTAGCAGCCTTTGTTATCACCGTTTTGGCATGGGTGTCACTGCCCTTGCAATATGTGGTGTCGATATGCTTGTGCATCATAGGTTTGGCATTGGCCATTATTGGCGTGCGCCAGCCGCGCGGCGGTTCGCGCAACTTGGCGCTGGTGACCTTGGTAGCCGCCGGAGTGCTCCTCCTCGTCTACGTCATCTTCTGGTCTGCCCTCCTCTACTTCACCTTCTCCTACTAACCAAGTCAGTAGGAGAATGGGATGTTTTGTTAGAGGGTGAAGGCGGAGTTGGGGCGGAGGGAGACGGATGTTTTGCGGCCGTTGCAGATGAGGGTAGTTTTGCCGCCGGTTTTGCTGTAGATGCGAGCGGCGGTGACTTTGCCGTCTTTCCATTCGATGTCGACTGTGAAGCCGCCACGAGCGCAAAGACCTATCACTTTTCCTTGAGCTTTCCAGTTGGCGGGAAGTGCCGGCAGCAGTGTTATTTCAGTGGCTGTAGATTGCAGCAGCATCTCGGCTACGCCGGCGGTGCCGCCAAAGTTGCCGTCGATTTGGAAGGGTGAGTGTGCGTCAAGCAGATTGGGATATGTGCCTCCGCCGCGCAGAGCGTCGTTGCCGCGATAGTTGTCGGGGCTGATGTAGCTGAGTAGTTTGCGGAACACGTAGTAGCTTTTTTCGCCGTCGCCGAGACGTGCTTGCAAGTTGATGCGCCAGCCGGAGCTCCAGCCGGTAGTTTCGTTGCCGCGCAATTCGAGGGTTTTGGCGCATGCTTTGGCGAGCTCGGGGGTGGCTGAGAGAGAGATGTGGTGGCCGGGATATAGGCCGAAGAGGTGCGACTGATGGCGGTGTGTGGGCTCGGCCTCGGTCCAGTCGTTATACCATTCCTGCAAACCGCCTTTGCTGCCTATTTTGTATGGATGCAGCTTAGCGAGAGCTTTGCGTGCTTGTGCGATAAATGCTTTGTCTTTGCCAAGAGTTTTTGCGGCGTCGATGGCGTCGTTGAGACATTCGCGTATCATGGCGAGGTCGGCGGTGGTGCCATAGCCGCAAGCCACGGTGTTGCCGTTGTTGTCGATAAATTTGTTTTCGGGCGAAGTGCCGGGCGAAGTTACGAGTTCGCCTTTATATTCGGTGAGCCAGTTGAGACAAAATTGGGCTGCGCCTTTGAGTGCGGGATAGTATTTTGCGAGGGCGTTGCGGTCTTGGGTGAAGAGAAAGTGCTCCCAGATGTGCGTAGCCACCCAAGCGCCGCCGAGATACCAGTTGGCCCACGAGGGGTCGCCGGTTTTGAGGCCTACGGGGCAAGTCATAGCCCAGATGTCGGTGTTGTGTGCGAGCATCCAGCCTTTGTCTACGCCGCAGTATGCTTTAGCGCTTTCGCTGCCTGTGGTTTGCAGGTTGGTGATAAAGTCGAGCATTGGCACTTGCAGCTCGCTGAGGTTTGTGTTGCACGAGGGCCAATAGTTTTCTTCGAGATTGATGTTGGTGGTGTAGTTGCAGCTCCATGGCGGCAAAATCGACTCGTTCCAGAGGCCTTGCAGGTTGGCGGGCACGCCGCTTGTGCGTGAGCACGAGATGAGCAGATAGCGGCCGAATTGGAAGTATAGCGCCTCGAGCTCGGGGTTGAAGGTGTCGAAGTTGCGATATTGCAGCAATTGTTTGTCGGTGGTGAGCTGAGCGGTTTGCTCGTCGGTGGTGCCGAGGTTGAGCGACACGCGGTCGAAGAGCGAGCGATAGTCGGCAACATGGTCGCCGAGCAGGTCGGCATAGTTGCGAGCCAAGGCGTTTGCGGCATTGCGTTGCGAGATGGCGATGTAGTCGCGGCCATTCTTCACGGGGTCTTTGTCAAAGCCGTTGAAGCTTGTGGCGTTGGCAATGATTATTTCAACCTCGCGGCAGTCGTCGAGCTTGATGTCGCCCGAGGCAAATGAGCGCACTGTGCCGCCGCCGATAGGCTTGACGCGAATTGCGGTGTTGAAGTGGATGCCGCGTTCGGGGTCGTACTTGAAGCGGTCGCTCTCGTTGCTGACGCTGTAGTATGACGGCAGCGAGCCGTATGCGGCATATCCTGTGGCGTCAATGCCGCCGTCGGTGGTAGCCACCGAGTGTGGCAGCTGCGACTCGAAGCGCAGAGTGGCGTTGATGGCGTCGTCGCTTTTGAGGTAGACAACAATCACCGAGTCGGGTGCCGACACAAAATATGAAGCGTCAAAGTGTTTGCCGTTGCGGCTGTATGATGTGTGAGCCGTGGCGTTGCTGATGTTGAGCGTGCGCGAGTAGTTGTCGACGGCGCCGTCGTTGGCATATAGGATGCGCAGATTGCCCAGCGGCTGATAGTTTTGCGAGAAGTGGCCCTGCATTTTTTGCATCTGCGTTGTGGCGCCGACATAGTCTTCGTTGGCGAGGAGCGAGCGCACCGAGTCGAGGTGCGTGTAGGCGTCGGGGTTATAGACCGAGGTCTCGGGCTCGCCGGTCCACAGCGTGATGTCGTTGAGCGATATACGCTCGTTGTAAGGGTCACCGTATATTGTAGCACCGAGGCGGCCGTTGCCGGTCACCAAAGCTTCTTCGAAGAAGCGGGCGGGTTGGTCGTATCTAAGTATGAGGTCTTTGGCAAGCAGTGCATTGCTGCAAGAGACAGCCATAGCGGCAAGTGCAGCATATCGGGTGGTAGTTTTAAATATCATGATTGATTAGCGTTTTTGGGTTTAGTATGTGCAAAGATAGTGAATTTTGTGTGATGATAGAATAACCGGCGCTACTTTTCGCGGCACAATATTTGTTTACGAAAAAATTAATTATTAATTTTGTGGTTGGCTTATAGAGGCCGCGACAAATTTATATATGTATTAACCTGATACTAAACGTACAAAACCCAATAAATAAAAAAATACAATGTCTAAAGTTACAGTGATCGGTGCCGGTAATGTAGGCGCCACTTGTGCAAATGTTTTGGTTTGCAACCAAGTTGCAGACGAAGTTGTATTGCTCGATATCAAAGAAGGCGTTGCTGAAGGCAAAGCTATGG
>CAZYNO010000010.1:0-22929 GCA_964648845.1 uncultured Bacteroides sp. | reverse complement strand
CAAAATCATGCCGTGATATTGCGACTGTCGCTCAACGACGTGATGGTCATCGACACCGCCAACGCCACAAACGTGCAATGTTTTGAGCTGGGCCACGCCATAGGCAATCAGCATTGGCCCGCCGTGATGAAGGGCGACAAGGTGTATGTGCCGCTGAGTGTTGACCGCAAGGTGATGCTCAGTGTGATGCATACGCACAACTTCAGCAATATCACCTACGCTTTTCGCCCCGCAAACGAATTGATACCGTATTTCTCACCCCACGAAACACGCCGACTATTCGGCGGTAACACTGACACATAAACGATGAACAAGATACACCTTTTGTTGCAGATGAGCGACTCGGCATTTCCTGTCGGCAGCTTCGCTTTTTCTTGCGGATTGGAGACTGCAGCAAGCCAAAATATTGTGCACAGCACGCACACTCTTGAGCAATATACGCTCACCGCCATGCGCCAAGCGGCATATACCGACGGCATAGCAGCCATAACGGCTTATCGCGCGGCAAAGGTGGGCAACTATGGCGTGATTGCCGCGGTTGACCATGCGCTATCGGGCTGCAAGATGAATAGCGAAAACCGCGTGATGCTTGAGCGTATGGGCAAAAAGGCCGCCGAACTTGGTGTGCGGCTGTTTAGCGACGAGATGCTCAAGCAATGGCTTGCCGACATCAAGTCGCTGCTGGTGCCGGGCAATTATCCGGTGGCGCAAGGATTGCTGTTTGCGGCTGCCGACTTGTCGGAGTATGAGTTGTTTGCCTCGCACATGTATGGCGTGGTGAACATGATACTCAGCGCAGCGTTGCGCTGTGTGCGCGTATCGCACTTCGACACTCAAGCCATACATTCGCGGCTCAGCGGCCACACCGACATGCTATACGACGATGTGCACAACCTTGCTATCTCCGACATGCGAAGCTTTGCCCCGCAAGCCGACATTCTATCGTCAATGCACGAAAAAGGCACCATGCGAATGTTCATGAACTAAAACAAATAGTTTTTTATGGCTGCGATAAGAATTGGAGTGGGCGGGCCCGTGGGTTCGGGCAAGACTTCACTCATTGAGATTGTCACACCGCGTCTGCTTGACCGCGGACTCAAGGTGCTGATTATTACTAACGATATTGTCACTACCGAAGACGCTCAGCATGTGCGCAAAACACTGAAGGGTGTGCTGCAAGAAGAGCGCATAATCGGTGTAGAGACCGGCGCTTGTCCGCACACGGCGGTGCGCGAAGACCCGTCGATGAATATCGCCGCGGTAGAAGATATGGAAGAGCGTTTTCCGGATGCCGACGTGATATTTATTGAGTCGGGCGGCGACAACCTCACGCTCACCTTCAGCCCGGCATTGGTCGACTTTTTCATCTATGTTATAGATGTGGCTGCGGGCGACAAGATACCGCGCAAAGACGGCCCGGGCATTTCGCACAGCGACATTCTGGTCATCAACAAGACCGACCTTGCGCCATACGTCAACGCCTCGCTCGAGGTGATGCGTAGCGACAGCGCCGTCATGCGTCCCGGCAAGCCCTTTGTGTTCACCAACTCTATGACCGGCGAAGGCATAGACCAACTCATTGACCTAATATATAAAATGGTGCTCTTCGACAAATGAAATCACAACTACACTACAGCGACGCTCCGGCAGTGAATTTTGCACATCTGCCCGAGCTGCGGCCGTATCTCAACGACCCGCCGGCAATGTATGTGGGAGCGCCGGGCAAATGCGGATATCTCAATCTTGTTTTCGATCTTGACCGCGACGGCAAGCCCATTTTGCGCGACCTTGACCGCCGCGCTCCGCTGATTGTGCAGCAGGAGTTGTATTTCGACCGCAACGCTCCGCAGATGCCGTGTGTGTACATCCTGTCGTCGGGCGGGCCGAATGTTGACGGCGACCGCTACACACAAAATTTCACCGTCAACGCCGGAGCGCAAGGGCACATCGCCTCGGGCGCCGCCACAAAAATTGCGTGCATGAGCCACAACTATGCCGGCATGCAGCAAAACATAGTGCTGCACAAGGATGCATATCTCGAGGTGCTGCCCGAGCCGATAATACCATGTCGCAATGCGCGCTACGTGTGCCACACCACGCTGCAAGTGCACCACACCGCCACGCTGGTCTATGCCGAGATTTATGCTTGCGGCCGCAAATATTATGGCGACGGCGAGGAGTTTGTCTACGACCTGATGTCGATAACCACCGAGGGCACACGACACAACGGCAAGCGACTGTTCACCGAAAAGATGGTTATCACTCCGGCAACACACAACGTGCGCACTCTCGGCGCTATGGCCGACTTTGACGTGTTTGCCAACGTGATAGTGATGACACCGCCCGAACATGCCGATGCCATATACGCTGCCACCGACTCGTTTTGCAGCAAGCATATCGCTGCCGGAGTGAGCCGACTGCCGGGCAATGCCGGACTTATATATAAGGTGTTGGCACAGCGCACGTCGCAAGCCAAAGACAAGGTGCGCGAGTTTTGCTCAACGGTGCGGCTGCAAGTGAAGGGCACCACGCTGCCCGACGAATTTGTTTGGAGATAAAAAGATTAAAGAAAAAAACTACTATGAACTTTATTAAAGTATATTTTAGAGGAGCGGCACAAGTGATGTTTCAGGGCAATGCGTTGTCTGGCTTCATCATGATGTTGGGCATATTTTGGGGCGCCTACGAGAGCGGCAACATTGCCGTGGGCATCGGCGCCGTCGTTGGTTTGCTGGCATCTACACTCGCCGGCACCATTGTTGACCGCAATCGCACCGATGCCAAAAACGGTCTTTACGGCTTCAACGGCGTGCTTGTGGGCTGCGCCTTCGCCACGTTCATCGACTGCTGCTCGTGGCAAATGTGGGTGGCGTTGGCACTATGCGCGGCGCTTACCACCTGGCTGCGCACGGGCCTCAACAACATTTTGCGCCAATGGGGCATCAACTCGCTCACCATGCCCTTTGTGCTGATGACGTGGATATTTCTGCTCACGGCGCGCCAATTCGGCATCTTTGGCTATAACACCCTATCCGACCCCACACTCACGGCACACACAGCACTGCCGCTATATCCCACCTCGCTCAACTTGTATGTTGGCTGGCTGAGAGGCATATCGCAAGTATTTTTGCTCGACTCGGTTGGCACCGGCATTTTTTTCATCGTAGCTTTGGCCGTAAACAGCACCTGGGCGGCGATGTGGGCGGCTGTGGGGTCGTTTGTAGCGATGATTGTGGCAGGTGTGTTTGGCGCTGACGGCACGCAGATAGTCAACGGCTTGTACGGCTACAGTGCAGTGCTCACCGCCATAGCTTTGGGCTGCACATTCTACAAGCCCGGCATACTCTCAACATTGTGGTGCTTGCTTGGCATCGTGACCACGGTATTTGTGCAAGCTGCCATGTATAGCCTGATGTTGCCATATGGCATCGCCACACTCACTGCGCCGTTTTGCCTCACCACATGGATATTTTTGTTGCCGCGCTACGTGCTCAACGCCACAGTGCGTCCAAATCACACGCGTTGGCACAAATAAAAGCAAAATCGTAGCTTACTGATAATCAGCGTGCTACGATTTTTCTATGTTTTTAAACATAAAAAATATGTTAAAACATTTGCACAGTATTGAGAAAGTTACTACCTTTGCATCACGAAAACATCGCGGAGTAGAGCAGTGGTAGCTCGTCGGGCTCATAACCCGGAGGTCGTTGGTTCGAGTCCAGCCTCCGCCACCAAAGGAGAAGCAACTTTGCTTCTCCTATTTTTTTGTACCATATCGACACAACATGCGCTGCGCGCACAAGTAAAAAGTAAAAAGTAAAAAGCGTATCGCATCGTCGTCAGCGTCGGATTGCACTCTTTACTCTTTACTTCTTACTTCTCATTAATTGTCTGGATTGCACGTCGTTAACAAATATTTTTAGTTAAAATAAAAAAAAACGGCGTGTTTATTAATTTATCTGAAATATTTGTATTATCTTTGGTGGCGTAAAACAATTGTAACATAACTACTTGCTTGAACGAAACAAATTACGCCACTAACATCGAAAATAATTTTTCACAATTATAAAAATACCTTATTTATTAACCAACCTATTTCTAACATGAACCAAAATTGCACAAAATGGCGCAAACCCGTAGGCGTTGTCGCTCTCTCATTGAGCATGGCATTTGCTGTGGGCACAATCGGCGCTCCCCAGATGCAGGCAGCTCAGGCTCCCGTAGCCGTTGCTGCTCCGGTACAAACAGTTAGCGGTACAGTGCTCAGCAATGAGAATGAACCGCTTATCGGCGTTACCGTTACTGAAAAAGGCACTAATAATGTCGCAGTGACCGACACAAACGGACATTACTCTATCAAAGTTGCAAACGGCAGCACACTGGTGTTTGCTTATGTAGGTTTCACAACTCAAGATGTGAAAGTTAACGGCTCTACACTCAACGTAGTGCTGCAAGAAAACACAACCCTCTCTGAAGTAGTTGTTATCGGTTATGGTACGGTGCGCAAAGCCGACATGGCAGGCTCGGTATCGGTAGTCGACAGCAAATCGTTTAAAGATCAACCTATCACCGAAGTTAGCGAGGCATTGCAAGGACGCGTGTCAGGTGTAAATGTCATCACTGACGGCACACCCGGCGGTACGGTTAAAATCCGCGTGCGTGGTTCAAACTCAATCAACAAGTCAAACGAGCCGCTCTACGTGGTTGACGGACTTGTGCGCGAGTCAGGCCTCACCGGCATCAACACCGAAGATATCGCTTCGATGCAAGTGCTCAAAGATGCATCGTCAACAGCCATCTACGGTAGCCGTGGTGCCAACGGTGTTATCATCATCACCACAAAGACCGGTAAAGTCGGCGAGTCGCACATCACACTCGACGCATCGGTTGGTGTATCGTCAGCAACACGTTTGCCCAAAGAGATGAATGCACAACAATATGCACAAGCTCTTGTGAAATATCGCGGCATCAACGAGTCGTTGCTCACCAACTATCTCAACGGCACCGACCAAGGCACCGATTGGCAAGACGAAGTGTTTGGCACAGGTGTCACCCAAAACTACAAAGTAGTGTTCACCAAAGGCGTGCAAGGCTTGCAAACCTACGTTTCGGGCAACTACATGAAGCACGAAGGACTTGTGAAAGGCAGCTCATACGAGCGTTTTGCTGCTCGCGCCAACCTCAAAGGCGACGTTGCCAAATGGCTGAATGTTAGCGCCGACGTTAGTGCATCGCACGGCGTAGGTCGTGGTTCGGGCGGCATGGCTCTCGGTGCAAATGCACTGTGGAGCACATTCAACTACTCACCCACAATGGCAATCTTTACCGACGACGGTTATTATGCAAAAGACCAATACAACTCAATCCAAGACAACCCGATTGGTCAAATTTCATCACCGTCAAAACGCGTGTCAGATATCTTCAACGGTCACATCGACTTGCGTTTCAACATTACAGACGGCTTGACACTCACCTCGAGCAACGGTGTTGACTACTACAACTACTACGGCTACAGCCAATCACTCAAAATTGCCAACCCCGACACCAAGCCGAGCAACATGTCGAACAGCAACACCAACCGCTGGTTGTTGCAAAGTTCAAACAACCTCACCTACACACACGACTGGAACAAGGTGCACAACCTCACAGCCACAGCCGTTTGGGAGGCCACACGCAGCTACACAAAGGCAATGTCAATCTCAGGCACAAACCTCAAAACCGAGTCAGTTGGTTGGTGGGATGTTAACAACGCCGCATCAATCGCAGCTTCAAACAGCTACTCAGAATGGTCACTTCTCTCAGCCGTTGCTCGTGTGATTTATTCATACAACAACCGCTACATGTTCACCGGCACGTTCCGTGCTGACGGTTCAAGTCGTCTTAGCAACAACAAGTGGGCATATTTCCCCTCAGTTGCAGCAGCATGGACAATCTCTAACGAAGACTTCATGGAGAGCATTCGTCCCACTCTCAACAACTTGAAACTCCGTGCAAGTTGGGGTATCATCGGCAACCAAGACATTGACCCGTATTCAACACTTGCCATGATGAGCGCAACAAGCACATACTTCGACTCAACAACCGCAACAACAGGTTATTGGGCTAACCAAATTGTTGACTCAAACCTCAAATGGGAAAAGACAAAACAAGTTGACGTTGGTATTGATGCCGGCTTCCTCAACAATCGCATTGATGTTAGCTTAGATTGGTACTACAAACGCACTTCAGACGCTCTTCTTCAAACATCTTTGGCCAACTATCTCGGTGGTTCTTCATACTTCATCAACGCAGGTGAGGTTTCAAATACCGGTATCGACGTTTCAATCAATGCAGGTGTTATCGAGACTAAAGACTTCAGTTGGAACACCGGTTTCAACCTCTCTTATATGAAGAACAAAGTTGAAAAGATGACAGCTCTCGAGCCTATCATCTATGCCGAAAACATGGCTTCAATCATCAACCAATTTGCTATCGTGAAAGAAGGCGAACCCATTGGTGCTCTTTACGGCTATCGCTGGGCAGGCCTTGATGCTGACGGCTACGACACATACTACACTGCCGACGGCGGCACATCACGCAACCCCTCAGCCGACGACCGCGTTGTTATCGGTAAATCTACCCCCGACGTAACATTCGGATGGAACAACTCACTCCGCTATAAGAACTGGAGCTTGAATGCATTCTTCAACGCTCAATTTGGTGCCGACCGCCTCAACGCTCTCCGTTGGGCTATGAACACCATCACCGGCAACTCTTACTTTGTGACCGACGCCACTTGGCTCGACGAACTTGGCAAGACTATCGCCGACCCCTCAAAGACTGAAAACAACCAATGCATGGCAGAGAGCACCAAGTGGCTTGAAAAAGCTGACTACTTCCGCTGCGAAAACATCACTCTCGCCTACGACTTCAACAAAGCAACAACTCGCTTTGCCGATGTTCGCCTGTCATTGAGCGTTCAAAATCTCTTCACAATCACAAGCTACAAAGGCTCTAACCCGTCGAACTACAACTTCCACTCATCAGCCGACTGGAAGTCAGGCGTAGATATGGGTGGCATGCCTTGCCCGCGCACTGTGACTTTCGGAGCTCGTTTCACTTTCTAATGTTTCACAATCATGAAAAATAAATATTTATTCACTATACTCGCAGGTGCCGGTCTTTTGGCTATGACTTCGTGCAGCGACTTCCTCACCGAAGACCCTAAAGGTAAAATCTCACCTGAAACTTTCTTTCAGTCGCAAGACGACCTCGACATGAGCGTCTACGCCCTGTATGCACAAATACAAAATTTGCAATGCAACTCAAACCCGATGATTGTGCAATGCCAAGGCGACGACATGACATCGACCACCGGCTCTAACAAGGCTGCCTACCTCAGTGCCGACGCCTACGAAGAGCCCACTGACTACAAAGGTCTCAACGACCTTTGGTCAAAACAATACAAAATCATTCAAGCTGCAAACCTCATCATCGACAATGCCGAGCGTGTGCCCACCTCACAAACCGAAATCAACATAGCTCTCGGTCAGGCATACTATTGGCGCGCTTATGCCTACTTCAACCTGGTGCGTGTGTTTGGTCCGCTGCCCATGAACATCCACAACGAGGCCGACAACAACACCACTCCCCTCACCCAAGTTGACGGCGTGTATGAGCAAATTGTCAGCGACCTTCTCGCTGCCGAGGCTTGCAATCTGCCGACAAAATACACTGTCGACAAACGTGCAGCCGGCGATGCCAACATCTACATCTCTGAGCAAGCCGTAAAAGCAACTCTCGCTGCCGTCTACATGAACATGGCAGGCTATCCCCTCAACAAAACCGAATATTATGCACAAGCCGCAGCCAAAGCCGGTGAAGTGATTGACGGTGTTGAGTCGGGCAAATATCCCCAAGCTCTCAACGCTTCGTGGGCCGATGTCTACAACTATGGCAACAACTACAACAAAGAAGAAATCGTAACAATCGACTACGAGCCCAAAGCCGGTGGTTGGGGCACAGGCGACTCACAATTCACATCGTGCCACACGCTCGCTTCTATCGGCGGTTGGGGTGACTTCTTGCCCGAGCGCAAATTCTGGGCTAACTATCCCGAAGGCCCCCGCAAAGACTATGTGTTTGCCTCTAAGTTCACTTTCAACAACTCCACAAACGACGTGATTGACTGGTGGGCAACTACCGACGGACAACCCTACAACGGCAGCAACGCTGTTTGCAAGGAATATTGCCCGATGTATCTCGGCTTCACTCTCAACCGCGATGCCAACGGTGACATTGTCAGCGGTCCTTACGACTATACCCTCCCCATCTGGAACGGTATGTGCCAAAACAAATCGCACCAAATCATCCGCTACTCTGAGGTGCTTTGCTGGTATGCCGAGGCTTCAGCCCGCGCCGGCATCAACCACTCAAAAGCTCTGCAAGCATTGCAACAAGTGCAAGCTCGCGCCTACACCAATCCGTCGGCTTGCGACAACAGCGACCTCGCCGAGGCAGCATATCGCGAACATGGCTATGAGGTTGCCGGCTATCCCCTGGCTCTCGTAACTCGCCGCAGCGACGAATTCCGCATGAACCGACTCAAAGAAGGTTGGGAATATCGCAAAGGCACCCAAAGCACAGTGCTCGTGCCCAAAGGCACACTCACTCACAGTGTTGACTCTAACGGTAATCCGTTCACCTACACCACAACTCAAGACCTTGTGCTTGGTGAATTCCAACCCGTCAGCTCATCATGGAACGATGCTAAGTCAATCTACCAAGTATATCCGCCCGCCGAGGTAGAGAAAAATGCCAACTTGGTGAAATAAGCATACGCACAACATTCAAAAGCTAAATGCACAGACAAGCTCGGAGACTCGCCTCCGAGCTTGTTGTTTTTAGGACTAACAATAAGCAAAAAGCAAGAAAATGCGTCAAAGTATGATTTTTTTGTTAAAAAGCTTGCAATCGTATATGTATTTTATTATCTTTGTCGCATTATTAAGAAAAAGCAAACAAAATGACACGATTTTACGCATATTCGTTTTCTTATTATTTTTATTCGCAGGAATAAGAAGCGGGAACTCGCGTATGCCACAAACTCAAGTCAACAAACAACGATACAATCCCGCTTTCGTAACCGAGAGCGGGTTTTTAATTTTTTTACTGCATATACAAATATGACAAAGTCATCACTCCTTACCGGCTCAAAGCCTCGCGTCACAATACAAGGCGTGGCAGGATGCTTTCACGATGCCGCCGCCCGCGAATACTTCAGCGGCATAGACGTTGACACCATCGAGTGCGACACATTCGAGGGCATGTTCGACGTGCTTGCCGACGATGCCTCGCTGTTTGGCTGCATGGCCATCGAAAACACTATTGCCGGAAGCATACTGCCCAACCACGAGTTGCTGCGCCGCAGCAACATGCGCATCATCGGCGAATACAAAATGCGCATTTCGCACGTGCTCTGTGCTCTGCCCGGACAAAGTGCCGACGACATCTTTGAGGTGAACTCGCACCGCATGGCGCTTATGCAATGCGAGCAATATCTGCATCGCCACCCGAACATGCGACGAGTTGAGGCTTTTGACACCGCAGGAGCTGCCCGCGACATTGCAGCAAAAAACATCAAAGGTCACGCCGCCGTGTGCGGCGAATATGCCGCAAATCTCTACAATCTCAACATCATAGAGCGCGGCATAGAGACCAATAAACGCAACTCCACACGTTTTCTCATCCTCGCTGACCCGCTTGTTGCAAACGAGGTGGGGCCAAAAGACACAGAGGTCAACAAATCGTCGATAGTGTTCACCTTGCCACACACCAACGGCGCCCTGTCGAAGGTGCTGTCAATATTCTCATTCTACGAGATAAACCTGGTGAAAATACAGTCTACGCCCATTGTCGGCCGCGAGTGGGAATATCGCTTCTACATCGACCTGACGTTCGACAGCGTTGTGCGCTATCACCAAGCCATCGACGCCGTGCGTCCGCTGATGAACGACTTTCGTCCGCTGGGCGAATATCTCGAATTTGTGCCCGACACACAAACAACACTACCTTAACAATAACAAAATTCTAACATATCATGTCTAATTGTAAAATTATTCCGGCCGACCGCGTATCGACGGTAAAAGAATACTACTTGCAACGCAAAATGAAGGAAGTTGCAATGCTCAATGCCCGTGGCGCCGACATTGTGTCGCTGGGCATCGGCGGCCCCGACAGGATGCCTGCCGACGAGGTTATCGACACCCTCTGCAGCGAGGCAAAAAAAGAAGGCAACCACAGCTATCAGCTGGGCATAGGCTTGCCCGAGCTGCGCAAGGCTTTTGCCAACTGGTATGGTGCCCACTACGGCGTGAGCCTCAACCCCGACAACGAAATATTGCCGCTGATTGGCTCAAAAGAAGGCATCTTGCACATATCAATGGCTTTTCTCAACCCCGGCGACGCTGTGTTGGTGCCCAACCCCGGCTACCCCACATACACCTCGGTGAGCCGTCTGGTGGGTGCAGAGATTATAAACTACAACCTCAAAGCCGAAAACGGTTGGCAGCCCGACTTTGACGAGCTTGAACGTCTGCCGCTCGACCGCGTGAAGCTGATGTGGATAAACTATCCGCACATGCCCACCGGAGCTCAGGCATCGCTCAAACTGTTTGAAAAAATTGTTGACTTTGGCCGACGTCACAACATACTTATAGCCCACGACAACCCCTACAGCTTCATCCTCAACGATAAGCCGCTGAGCCTGCTGCAAGTGCCCGGCGCAAAAGACGTTGCCATAGAGATGAACTCGCTGAGCAAAAGCCACAACATGGCAGGCTGGCGCATGGGCATGATGGCATCGAACGAGAAATTTATCAGCTGGGTGCTGAAGGTGAAAAGCAACATCGACTCGGGACAATTCAAGCCCGTGATGCTCGCTGCCGCAAAGGCTCTGAGCGCTCCCGACAGCTGGTATCAGCAGCTCAACAAGGTGTATAAAGAACGCCGCGTGGTGGCTGAAAAAATCATGACTGCCTTGGGCTGCACTTTCGACCCGGCACAACGCGGACTCTTTTTGTGGGGACGCATTCCCGACAGCGAAGAAGGCAGCGAAGCCGTAGCCGACCGCATACTGCGCGACGCCCGCGTGTTCATCACTCCGGGATTTATCTTCGGCAGCAACGGCAACCGCTACATACGCATCTCGCTTTGTGCGCCTGTCGACAAACTAAACGAAGCTCTCAACCGCATCAATAACATTAAATAATCGCACAACAATGAAAGATATACAACCCATTTTCGACTCTATCAACACCGACGGCAAGCCGTTGGTAATAGCCGGTCCGTGCAGCGCCGAGACCGAAGACCAAGTATTGACCACAGCCCGCCAACTCGGCTCGGCAGGCATAAAGATATTTCGCGCCGGCATTTGGAAGCCGCGCACTCACCCCGGAGGGTTTGAAGGCATTGGCATTGCCGGGCTGCCCTGGCTGCAACGCGTGCAAAAAGAAACCGGCATGTTGGTGTCGACCGAAGTTGCCACACGCGCACACGTATATGCCGCTCTCGACGCCGGCATAGACATACTTTGGATTGGCGCTCGCACATCTGCCAACCCCTTTGCTATGCAAGAGATTGCCGACGCTCTCGCCGAGCGTGCCGTTGATGTGCCCGTGTTGGTGAAAAATCCGGTGAACCCCGACCTCGAGCTTTGGATTGGCGCCATGCAACGCATATACAATGCCGGAATTCACCGCATCGGCGCAATACACCGCGGATTTAGCGCCTACGGCAAGCACATGTATCGCAACATGCCTCAGTGGCACATACCCATCGAGCTGCGCCGCCGCTTCCCCAACCTGCCCATCATCTGCGACCCCAGCCACATGGGCGGCAAGCGCGAATTGGTGGCTCCGATAGCACAACAAGCCCTTGACATGGGTTTTGACGGCCTCATCATTGAGAGCCACTGCGACCCCGAATGTGCCTGGAGCGACAAAGACCAACAAGTGACGCCCGAAGTGCTCAACCTCATTGTCAACACTCTTGTGCAACGCGACAAGACTCAAAGCACCGAAAGCCTCTCGCTGCTGCGCCAGGAGATTGACCGCATAGACAACGAGCTGCTCGAAGTGCTCAACCGACGCATGCGCATAAGCCGCGAGATTGGTCAATATAAAAAGGAGCACAGCATGCCCGTGCTGCAAACTCAGCGCTACGACTCAATCATGAATTCGCGCGTCTCGGCAGCCGAAGATATGGGCATGAGCGCCGACTTTATGCGCGTGGTGCTCTCGGCTATCCACGAGGAGTCAGTGCGTCAACAACTCACAATCATCGAGAACTCCAACAAATAAGCATTGCCATGAAGATACTTATTATCGGCGCCGGAAAGATGGGATCGTTTTTTTGCGACCTGCTTTCGTTTGACCACGAGGTTGCTATCATCGACACCGATGTGCAACGCTTGCGCTTCACATTCAATGTGCAGCGCTTCACTAAAGTTGAAGAAATCAAGGCTTTCGAGCCCGAATTGGTAATCAATGCCGCAACGGTGAAATACACCATCCAGGCGTTTGAAAATGTGTTGCCATATCTGCCCGAAAACTGCATACTCAGCGACATTGCCTCGGTGAAAACCGGACTGCCCGAGTTTTACGCCAAAGCCGGACATCCGTTTGTATCGACACACCCAATGTTCGGCCCCACATTCGCCTCGCTCAGCAATCTCGCCAACGAGAATGCCATAATCATCAAGGAGGGCGACCACCTGGGCCGCATATTCTTCCGCGACATATATCAACGTCTGCATCTACACATCGAGGAATATACTTTTGCCGAGCACGACGAAACTATTGCCTACTCGCTGTCGATACCGTTCACCTCTACGTTTGTGTTCGGTGCCGTGATGCGTCACCAAGACGCTCCGGGCACCACCTTCAAGCGTCACATGGCAATAGCGCGCGGTCTGCTGAGCGAAGACGACTATCTGCTCACCGAGATAATGTTCAACCCTCACTCACCGCAACAGCTAAAGCTCATACAAGAGCAGCTTGCCGAACTCAGCGACATCGTTGAGCACCGCGACAGCGCCCGCATGCTCACCTTCATCAACCGCGTCCGCGCCAACATCAAATAGCGCGCTAACGCGACAAGGCTACCATATCGGCCGGGAACATCACATTGTTGGTGCTCCCGGCCGGTTTGTTTTTGAGAAATAATATCGGCACCACGGTTTTATCTTTGGCAAAGGGCAACAATCGCGCTTTGCGCAACAATTCGGCAGATAGTCGGTCACTATTTTCAGGATTTGTCCATTTGCATTCGCCCACCAACAAATATTTTTTATCTAACGACTCAGCTACCACGTCAAATTCAACTTGTTCGGCACGTTTCTCACCATTAATCACCGTGCCCCACCATCGCGAAGCCTTGCCATAAAGCACACCATTCACCTCATTTCCGGTGACAGCATTGCGACAAATCTTCTCCCAATGCAAAGCCACATATTCGTCGAAATGCTCATTTAATGCATTTTGAATGGGAGTTCGGCGGTCAAGCTCTATAAAAGAGCGATAGGGCACAATAAATTTGTAGTAGAACGACATGAACGGATCGGAGATTTTATACAGACTTTTTTTTGCATTTTTCTCTTCAGCACCAAAAGGCACCTCACGCTCAAGAAAGCCAAGGTCTATGAGCTTTTTGAGCGGACGCGACAGATTTGTTGCCGGCTCGTGACAACGGGCTGCAATCTCGGAGAGTCGATTAGCACCGCCACCGATATACGACATTAGTGTTGAAGTCTTGACAATATCTTTAACATCATCCTGAAATAGCTTCACCGGCTCCTCATAGAGTGTGGCATTTGCCGACAACACGTTTTGCCAAAGAGCCTCACTGAGAGACGAGCAAATTTCGCGCAACTCCCAATATCGCGGCACGCCGCCCCACACGGCATACTCTTCTACAGCACAAACAGCATCGAGTTGCAAAGCCTCTTGAATGTAGGGTATGCGAATTGGCGACAGTTTCAAAATCACATCAGCGCGGCCATAGAGCGGAGCAGTAGAGTCAAGAAACAGGCCGTACATCATATTTTGCGATGAGCCGCAAACCAGAATATTGTATACCAGTCGTTTTTCATCGACCAACTTTTGCAACACCGAAGGGAGCTCGGGAGCTTGCTGCACAAGATACGGAAACTCGTCAAGGCATAGTGTGAAGTGTTGATGTGCGCGATAATTTAACGCTCTAAACATTGCCTCCCAATCGGGATATGACACCTTGTCGAAATCACTTATCGTTTGGCCTATGACTTTAGCAAGGAGAGCTATTTGGTGCTGACTCTCCGAGCGATCGGCAAGAAAATACACATCATTGTCGGTCAGCACTCGCTTTATGAGCGTTGATTTGCCAAGGCGACGGCGACCATAAATCACTATAAATGAAGATTTTTCGCTATTTAAGGCCTTGGTTATGCGGGATGTTTCGTCGGTGCGATCTACAAATTTCATGATTATAATATAATTATGCTCTGCAAACATAATGTTTTTAGAGCATAATTACAAATTATGCTGTGCGCAATGCGGTAATTTAAGGTTATTTGGGTTACATGGGAAGGGTTATTGCTCATGCGGGGCGGTAAATTTGCAGTGTAAACTTTAAATGATCAGGCAATTATGGCTAATATCGAATTTAACGATGTTGTTTTTGCAACAATCACTCAACGCGGCGCAACCCTCGCAAGCCTCAAACTCAGCGGCATCACCTCAATGGCGCACCTCATTCAATATGTGCGCAACTATGTGGGCAAAGGCATGGCCACCCTCACTGTGCGCAACTCGTCGCAAGGCTGGTCGTCAACCCAAGCACTCTACATGCGCTGACACACGAAAATCACGTATTAACCAAATTTAACTTTTACAAAGATAAATGCAGCTAATAGCGCACACATAGCGAGTTTTGAGGGGTAACCGCAAGTCAGAATTAACTGTTTTAACGTTTGATTTTCGCATTTGTTTTGTAAATTTATCGTAATATTGTTGTAACATTAAAAATTAATTTCTACTTTTGCATCACTACAAAGCTAAGACCTTCGCAACAGACCTTATGCTTCTTAGACTTCACGTTCAAACAACACACACAACATCGCCCAAATAAAAACACACAACATCGCCCCAAAGGCAAAAAACACACACTTCTAAATAATAACAATTTAATACTTAATTGAACGATGAAAAGATTACTTATTTCCGGCCTTATTGGCATGACGCTTGCCGCATGCTCAAACGAACTCGCTCCTGACCAAGGCGACGGAAACGGATCTACCGAAAACCGCTACATGGCTGTATCGCTTATCACAAGCCAAAACAGCCGCGCCGAGAGCAATTTTGCCGACGGCGAAGACGACGAGTACCTGAACATTGACAACAGCGGCGCCGTATTTTTCTTCTTCAATGCTGACGGCACTGCCTACACTATCGGCGATACCGGCAAAAGCTTTGTGACAAGCACCGACATAAAAACTTTGGCAAGCCCCACTGCCGACGAGAAGGCTGCCGACGAAACTCTTACCGACAATATCTCGTCGAAATCTGACATCATCATTGTGCTATCATCAATAAAGAGCGGCAACGTGCCCGCAGGCGTTGTGGCATTGCTCAACTCAAATCTTACGCTCGACAAAGACAATTATTCGCTCAGCGATGTTAGAAATCTTGAGCTCTCTGCCGGCAAATACACCAAAGACAGCAAGACATACTTCCCGATGTCGAACTCTGCATTCTACGACGGCTCGGCTAATGTCTACTCAACACCTATCACTCTCGACAACTTGGCTCTGACTGCCGACGCTGCCAAAGAGCATCCCGTGAAAATCAACGTTGAGCGCGTAGTCAGCAAGATTGACGTATCAATCACCGGCGAAGCCGAAAAAGGCAACCCCGAGGTTGTTGCAACAGGCAAATATGCCGACGGCACAGAGCTTGGCAAGGTTTATGCCCGAATTGACGGATGGGGTGTATATAACACAACTCCGGGCACAAGCCTCATCAAAAACATTGACGGCCTCGACACTTCAAAAACATGGTGGATTGACACTACCAACAGCCGCACTTATTGGGCTGTGACTCCGTCAACCTACGCTGCTACCCTCACAAACACACAAATAAAGTGGAATGATGTGAACGGTCAACGCGGATACCTTTATCCGTTTGAAAACACACTTGGCGAGACTGACAAGACAGAAGCACTCACCGACGTTAACACCGGCGTATATTTTGCCGTGACACTCGTTGACGGAGCCGGCGCAGATGCACAACCTGTCGACATCGCTCTCTGGCTGTCGAAATACTACAAGCTCACCGACCTCAAAAAGGCTATAGCAAGCTATCTGTCTAATACCCTGTATTCTTACGATGCCGAAGCCAAAACGTGGACTTCTATCAGCCCCGACAACCTCAACTTGGCAACTATGGGCTTCGCTGCCGATACCAACGGCTATCGCCTCACTCCCACTTTGTCGGGCACCTGGTATAAGAAAGGCAGCACTACCGCTCTGACCGACACCGAACTTGCCGCAATACTCAGCGCCGTGCCTAAGGCACAAGTGTGGAACGGTGGCAAATGCTACTACTACACCACAATCAACCACAACATCAGCGGCAGCGACGTGCCCGGCATAGTGCGCAACCACTGGTATCAACTTGCCGTGAACAAAATCTCGGGTCTCGGCACTCCGGTCTACAACCCCGACCAATTGGTTGACCCCACCAAACCTCGCGACGACGAATATCAGGAATGGTATCTCTCGGCTGAAGTGCGCGTGCAATCGTGGCGCATGGTTAAGCAAAACGTAGAGCTTAATTCAAACGGCACCAACTAAACAAACATCATCACTCATCAATGAAGATACGCACAAAAAATATTATATTGATGGCACCCGTGTTGGCAACATTGACTATGGTGTCGTGCAACTTGGTGCACGACGACCTCAGCGAATGCTCAACCGACTATAGTGTGCGGTTTATTGATGACCACAACCTTAAAGGTGCTGATGCTTTTGATGCCGAGGTGAAGTCGATTTCGCTCTATGCTTTTGACGACTCGGGCGCGCTGGCGTGGAGCGACGTTAAATCGGCCGAAGAAATGACCGACGACATTCACGACCACACAATGAGCATTGGCTCTCTTGCACCGGGCAAATACCATCTTGTGGCATGGGGCGGACTCACCGAGAGCCGTGGCTCGTACGGAACGCCGAAGTTTGAGTCGCGTGCCGGCTCAAACTACGGCGTGCACGGTGCAAAGCTCACCGACCTCACTTGCCGCCTCAATCGCACTACGGGCACTGAGTACGACTACGTTGATACCGATATTGACGATCTTTTTCACGGCTCGGCAGATATTGTTATTGACGACAATCCCGACTTTGGCACCCACACCTTCGACATGCACCTCACAAAAAACACCAATCGGGTGAATGTGATGCTGCAACAGATGGGCGACGAAGAGATTGACCCCGCCGACTATGAGTTTGTGATTGAAGGCGGAAACGGCCACCTCAACTACGACAACAGCATAATCATTGAAGACCGTCCGCTGTATTATCGCGCTCACGAGAAAGTTGTGGGCACGGCAGGTGTTGCCAACGGCGAAGCCGAGATAAATTCGGTGTCGGCAATCGTGGCTCGCTTCACCATCTCACGATTGGTTATCAACGATTGGTCGCGATACACACGTCCCACTCTGACCATATACAATGTTGTCACCAACCAAAAAGTGCTGTCAATACCACTTATTGACTATGCGCTGATGGTGCGCAACAAGTATAGTGCCGTTGCCGACGAGCAAGATTATCTTGACCGACAGGACGAATACAACATCACGTTCTTCTTGCAAGACGGACGTTGGCTCGACTCGGTTGTGATTATCAACTCGTGGCGCATAGTTCTGGATAATAAAGACTTAGAATAACACACACATTATTACGCATTTTTTCGAATATGCGGCAATATATACATATCTTTCTTATCGTGCTGACAGGCTTGATAGCTCAGTCGTGCAGCTTTGACCTTATCATTGATGAGGCGGCGACAAAGAGCGACAGCGAAGGCTACACGTTTGCTTTCACACTGAAGGTTGACGGCACATCAACATCGCGCGCCGGCGACACTTGGGGCGACTCGTACACCACCGACACTGCCGACTACGACTGCACCATCAACACCGACGATGTGCATGTTGCAATCTTCGACACCAACGGCAATCTTGTGATAAATGTTGACCGGCTGACGTGCATAAATATTGCTACGGGCACATATCAATTCTACGGCAAAATCGACGAAGACAAGTTTACCGACGGCGCAGAATATCGCTGCATGGTTGTTGCCAACAACGGCGGCGAGGTTGACTTCGCCAACATCGGCACACTCACCTATCAAACATCTGCACTGCCTCAGGGCCACAACGTGAACAACTTTTACATCCCCATGTGGGGTGTGCAAACATTCACCTTCAACAAACGCAATGAGAGCCAGGATGTTGGCTGTGTGTACATGCTACGCGCGGCTGCCAAATGCCGCATACACTTCAGCGACGACTTGCTCAACGGCAATCCCGACCTTAAGCTCAAAAACGTGCAATTCAACTGTTTGACTGACGAAGGCTACGTTGTTCCCGCAGGATATAACACAGTTGGCGAAACGCAAGAGCTAAGCTATGTTGACTGCTTCAATCCGGCGCCCGCAGCCGATGCATCAACAACCGAGGCAACTCAGATTGATTTTATATCGGAGACCGACTTCGGCAATCTCGACAACGGCTCGAGCTCGGCAATAGGATATTTTGCCGAATGTTCTACCGGCGGCTCAAACGTGGCATATTTGACTCTCACGTTGGTGAGCAGCAACGGCGAATGTGAGTACACTGTGCCCATCGAAATAACCGGCACTACAAGTTTGACACGCAATCATGTTTACGATCTTGTGATTACCCAGATTAATTACGGCATGACTATCACGATGAGAGACCTGTGGGGAATTTACATGTACAACACCGATTTCACCAACCAGATTACGTTTAACGGCACCCCCTTAACGTGGGCAGAAAGCACATACGGCAACATCGACAACGACAATAAGACTATCACTCTGCGAAAAGGTGTGGAGCTTATAGCCGAGATACCTCTACTCACACCAACCAACTGCACGTGGCTGGCAACTCTCACCCCGACAGATGCCGACGACACAACAAATGCCATTGTGTTTTCAAACAACGACAACAACACATATTGTTCGGGCACTATCGACGGCATAAACAAGGTGACGCTGCGCATTGTGGCGGCTGACAACAACAACACCATGCAACACAAATCGTCGCTGGCGTTTTATGTGCAGTTTGCCGACGGCTCAAGCCACAGGGTTACCGAGCTCGACGGCTGGACAATCGTGCAACCGTACTAGCGCAAAAGCGCAAGTAAAAAGTAAAGAGTAAGAAGTAAAGAGTAAACTGACGCTTTCGATACGCACAGAGCAAGTTTTGGCTCGAAGAGCCTACACTTTCGTTAACCCCACTGTGCCGACGAAGCTCAGCGTAGTCGGCTCAGTGGGGCCAACGACAACCCAAGTGCATCAACGTCGGAGACGTTGCACGTACGGATGCATGCCGGTTGCCACGAAGATGCAACGTCTCCGACGTTGGCTGATACATGTGAGCAGCCTCCCCATAGAGCCTGCGGCACTATGGGGTTAACGAAAGTGTACAGCCTTCGACTGAGAAAATAGCAGCACCCGCAAAGGGTGCCTTGCGAAAGTACCTAAGTAATTGGAAGTTAATAACAAAAGACAATGAAGATATTGCAGAAAATAGTGATGGTGGCGGCTGCGATGCCTCTGATGTGGAGCTGCAGCGAGCAACTCGACGTTGACGTTGACACTGAAGCGCCGGGCACAATGACTATATCTTTGATTAGCGGCAAAGCCGAAGAGGTTGTTTCGCGCGATAACGTTGGTCCGGAGTTTTACATTGGCAAAACTCACCTTTATTTCTATACGAATAACGACGAAAGCCAAACAGCAATCTACCATTATGTTGCCGAAGCCGGCAACAGATACGACGCATGCAAGCTATATCTCAGTCTGTCGGACGATGAAATCACCAAGATTTTCGGCGACACCGGCACCACTTGCTATGTCTATGCCGTGTCAAACTTGCCTGAAGATATTGATAAAACGCTTACCGACACCGAGACCATCAGCGCAATAAAAAATATTGATTTAGAGACCGACTTCACTAAAGACGTTGACAGTTTTGTGATGGACGGTGGCACCACAGTGACTCTCGACCGCACCAACGGCACCATGAAAGGGACAATTTGGCTGACTCGTGCCGCGGTTAAAATTTCAATTAATGTATTTTTGCAAGAAAAAATAGATATACCCGGCGATGGAGTTTACACTCCCACAAGCTCAACAGATGCCAACACGACAGACGTGTTCAATACAGTTTCAAAAGGAAAAGTCAATGGCACCGCCGATTTGACCGATGACGATTATTTGCCGAGACATAGCCATGCGCTGGCGCCCGACGGCAGCTCAGCCATCCGTAAAGGTGTAACATATTATTGGTATAAATGCGAGTCGTTTTACAGTTATCCTTCAAATTGGAGCGATAAAGAGGACAAAGAAATACGCGCCAATATCTGTGTGCCATGGAAGAAGCAAGACTACACAACGGGCAACGTGTCGTTCAACTCATACTACTACCAGATAGCAATACCGCCAAACACCAAACTTAAGAGCATAGACCGCAATAAAAACTACTCGATATATGTTTATCTGAGTGTGCTCGGCGGCACACTCGAGGGCGAAGTGGTTACGCCCACGCCGTCGCAACTCAGCTTTGAGATTACCGACTGGACCGACGACGGTGCCAATATCACGACCTCGCTCGACCGCAACCACTATCTTGTGGTGCAAGACAATGCATTCAACTTGTACAACGAAGACACTGCGGACATCGAATACGAGTCGTGCGACGATGACGCCAAGGTCTACGTCACCGAGATAAAATATCACTCAACAAAAGACAATAACGACTACTATCTCTATAACACAACCTACGATAACGACGACAACTCATACGCTGAAGATACAAGCGGCTATACAACCGACGGCTTGTCGCAGTTCTCGCCCGACGAACTGACGGCTATCCGCGACAATGCAGCCGCGCGCTCGTCGACGCCAATTGTGACGCTCGCCCCGTCGTCGGCAACCGATAACGACAACGGCTACATCAAGTTTAGCTCGGCAGTGTCGGCAATAGCCGAAAAACTATATCGTCCTGTGGTCTACACCATTGTGTTGGCAAACAGCAAAGACCACGGCATGGGCCGACAAACTATCACCATCACACAATACCCGTCGAAATACGTAGAAATCAGTGACGGCGGCAATGTGTTTGTAAACGGATATTATGCGCGCCTGGTGCAAGATGAAGGGTCGTCGGTAGCACTGCCCGAAGGGTCGTCAACCAATCAGTCGCCGTATAACAAGTCATATTATTTCACCTACAACTACTATAAATCGGAGAGTAATGGTGACGAATATACCGGATATTACTATTCTAAATCAAACGGATTTGAATCTACCGAGCAATACGGTTCAAGCGAAACCGGACAGTTGGAGACAAAACAAGCTTCGGTCAATTCGAGCTACGAATATGTGCGCGGCAAGGTAACAAACACAATCAATTTTGACAAATCGATAGATGTGCACGTGACGGCATTCACCGGCTCCGACAACTTCTTCTACGTTGCCACCGACGAGACAGGCACAAACAAAGAGAAGCACTATTACATCATCGGCGACCCTCGCACTAAAGGTAACTTCATTGCCGACGATATGCACAAAACAACTGCATACGATATAGGCACTGCCGCCGCGCCGGTAGAACGTCTTTACGACTACTATGTGAAGGGCGAGAAAAACGGGTCGCAGTATCGCAGATACGTGCAATCGTGGGGCGATGCTGCAAAAGACATAAAAATCGCCGGATTTTCAAAGACGTACGACGATGTTATAGCGCCGCTATTCAAATTGTGCTCGGCACAAGGCGCCGGCTCGGCAGGTATGACCTTTGAAGTAGCACAGAAACGTTGTGCCACATATCAGGAAGCGGGCTATCCCGCCGGACGTTGGCGTCTGCCCACTCTTGCCGAAATTGCATTTATCATCAACATGCAGCAAAAAGACATGATCACAACAATGTTCGACACCGACACCAAAGATGAAGGTAACAAAGCATATTGGGACTCGTCAGGCGGCTGCGTAGGTGCTTTCAAAACAAGCAAACAAGGCGCCTACGGCAGATATTGGGAAGGCTACTATACCAAAGATAAAGGTGTGTACACCCGCTGCGTTTACGACTTGTGGTATTGGGGCACCGAGCCGGTGACACCGACTCACATTTATCACCCCATGCCAACAAAACAAACAACAGCACACAAAAGGATTAAAAACGTGAGAAGACAATGAAATATAGCAACATATTCATACCCGCAATAGCAGCGCTGCTGACGGTGCTGACCGGCTGCAGCGACAGCATTATTGACACGCTGCAGACGCCCTACGGCGGCGGCAACGACAGCGGCACGGTGACCGTGACTTTCGGCTTGGACTTCGACAACGGCTTGCCGAGCGGCACGGTGTCGCGCGGCGACGACGACTCATCGGCGAGCAGCGTTGACGACAGTGCATCAGACTTTGCAAAAGAGGTTGCCAACTACAGCACGCTATATAAGTCTGACACTCAGTCGTACTTCAACCCCGACAAAGACACGCCAATCTACATACTCGCGTTCGACGAAAACCATCTGCTCACCAACGTGTATCACTGCGACTACAAGAGCTCGAGCACAGTTGACGGCTGCGACATCACACACCACTA
>CAZYNO010000009.1:0-23090 GCA_964648845.1 uncultured Bacteroides sp. | reverse complement strand
TGGCAATAGCCGAAATTATCACCAACTTTTCGTCGCCGGTGTTTTTAAACTCGAAGACGTGAGTCACGGCGCCGTTTTCTTCTTTTATTGTGCCGAAGTCGTAGGTTGTTTCGGTAAATTCGATTTTGGGGCCTGCTGCAAAGGCGCATACGGTGCAAGCCACAAATGCGAGAAAGAGAGTTAATAGTTTGCGCATATCTTTATAAGTTTGTTTTTTTGAAGTAATAGTCGAGCACGTCGCGGGCTGCGATAAACGAGCTGAGTTTGTTGTCGAGCACTTTTGCCTCGTTGAGTTTGAGCATTGCGTCGATTTCGGGGTCGTTGTAGAAGTGGTTGCGCAGCTGTTCGTTGATGCTTTCAAACATCCAATAGCGTGCTTGCTGCGTGCGTCGCTCGTCGAAATATCCGTTTTCTTTGACGAAGGCAAAGTAGCGGTCAATCATATCCCACACCTCGGTGATGCCGAGCTCGTAGTAGCCTGAATAGGTGAGCACTTCGGGCTTCCATCCCGACTCTGTTGCGGGGAAGAGGTGCAGGGCGCTGCGAAATTGTGCTTGTGCCAGCTGAGCGCGGTTGATGTTGTCGCCGTCGGCTTTGTTGATGACAATGCCGTCAGCCATCTCCATGATGCCGCGTTTTATGCCTTGCAATTCGTCGCCTGTGCCGGCGAGCTGAATGAGCAGGAAGAAGTCGACCATAGAGTGTACGGCGGTTTCGCTTTGACCTACGCCCACGGTTTCAACGAATATGTTGTTGTATCCGGCAGCTTCGCAGAGCACGATAGTTTCGCGGGTTTTGCGCGCCACGCCGCCCAGCGAGCCAGCCGAGGGGCTGGGGCGAATGAATGCGTTGGGGTGTACTGCAAGCTTCTCCATGCGAGTTTTGTCGCCCAGGATGCTACCTTTGGTGCGTTCGCTCGATGGGTCGATGGCGAGAACTGCGAGCTTGCCGCCATCTTTGAGCACGTGCAGACCAAACACGTCGATAGATGTTGATTTGCCGGCGCCGGGCACACCGGTTATGCCGATGCGGCGCGAGTTGCCGGAGAAAGGCAGACATTTTTCTATAACTTCTTGAGCTATAGCTTGGTGGTCAACGTTAGTGCTCTCAATGAGAGTGACGGCGCGGCTGAGCATAGTCACGTCGCCTTTGAGTATATTTTCAACTAATTCGCCGGCCGAGGGCAGCGGTTTGCGCTTTTTCTTGCGAGCGGCGAGATAGGGATTTACTGTTGGAGGTTGTGCCACACCGTTGTTGACGGTGAGACCGGTGTATTGGCTGTCGTTTTCGGGATGTTCCATACTAATTCGTTTGTTGGCAAATTTACGAAATAGCCCGCAAATCAACAAACAAATAGCATAAAATAAAAAAGTGGACACCGAGTCACCTCGCCGCCCACCCTTGCTAGCATTAGTTCATCTTACTTAGATATTACTACAACTCGCTGTTTGGGCGAAGCTGCAGTCTTGCTACCATATTTAGATTGTATATATGCGTTGTAGAAGCCGTTTGGCACTGCGTTGCCGTTGCCGTCGGTGTAGTTCCAGACGTAGGGGAACGACGGATTTTCGACAGAGAGCACAGTGTTGTGCAACGAGTCTTCGATGATGAGACGAGTGTCGGGTTCGCCGTAGAATGTGTGTTCGATGTCGAACGATACGCTCTTGTAAGCTTCTTCGGTGTCGGCGTATAAAGTGACTTCGCCGTCAAGCTCTTCGACGTTGAAGTTGAGGGTTTCTGCGGTGCGATTTCCGGCGTTGTCGGCAACAGTGAGTGTCACTGAGTGGTCGCCGAGGCTGAGGTCGCTGAATGTGTAGGCAAGTTTGGCATAGCCGTCGCTGTCGATGTAGATGGCGTGTGAAGCGTCGCTTTGTGTCACACCGTCGAGCGAAACGGATGTTGCCGAGCCGATTTTGCCGGTGTTGTTAAGACCGGCAGTGCCGAGTTTCACTTTGGCATAAACCGTGGGACTTGTTGTGCCGATGGTTGCGCCGTCGGTATTTGAGGGATAGTCAATGTAGAATTGGCTGATTTCGGGCTCGGTGATGTCGACATCGGGAATGTCGGTTTCGTTGGCAACATACACAAATGCGTCGTTGTTTACGCCGGCTGCGGTGCTGCCCTTACCGTTGTCTGCCACAATGACAATGCGGTTAGTGTTTGTGGGGCTTGCCGAGTATGCGTTGTAGGGGATGAAGATGTTTGCTTCGAGTTCGCCTTTTACAACGTTTACGGATGTAGAAGTGAGCAGAGTTTCGTCGAGAGTCACGTCTTCAACCACGTCTTTGCTGTCAACCTTGATTGTGCTGACGGTGTGGGGTGCTTCGTAGATGAACACTGTGGCTTTGCCGTTGAATGTCTCGTCTACGCGGCCGTTGATGTCGGCAACGTAAGCCTTGAGGTTGAGTGTTGATTGCGGAGTCAATGCGAATGTCAAGTCGATGTCGTCGGTGCTCTCGGTGCTGTCAGTATCGGTGTCGGCAGCAGCTGTGGCGTGTTGCTGTTTGTAGTTGTATATGTTTGTGCCGTTGATTTCGGTGACAGTCACATCGTGTTCGGGCATTGTGATTTTTATTGCGGGGTCGCCGACGAGGTTGTAGCACCAGGTGTTAAGACGGTCGTTGAGGCGGAGGCTGTTGGCGATGGCTGTGTCGTGAGCTTTGACGTAGAGATCGCCGATTGTCACTGTGCCTTCGGCTTTAGAGTAGGCTTCGGTGAAGCCTTCGCAAATGAGCTTGTTGGCGTCGAGCAGCACGGAGCGGCAAGAGGCAACAATGGCAATCATGCCGCCGTTGTTTTTCTGCAGCATACCTTCGGCAATACCGGTGATTGTGCGGTCGAAGCAGTATGAGTCGCAGGTTGACAACATGCCGATGGGCGGGTAGGTGTAGTCGGCGGCGTTGCTGAGGTTTGTGCCCCATATGTTTTCGGCGCCGAAGTATGTTTCGTTGCCGTGTCCCGAGTAGCAGAAGTAGCCGACACCCTTAGCCAGAGCGTCTGAGATGACGTTGTTGAGTGTGGCGGCATTGCGTTCGGTGTGCGGATATATCAGGCAGTGACCTTGTATGTTGGTCATTGCGGGCTTGCCGGCGCTCATGACACTGATGGTGTTGATGCTTTGTTTGTAGTGTTGGTTTGTGTCGCCGTTGTCGCTGGTGAACAGGGCGCGCATCATGGCGTTTGCGGGCAGCGGATTGTTGATATAGCTTTCAATCTTGGCGTTGACGTCGGTGGCATAGCCGGAGTTGCCGGCGGGAATGCGGCCGATGGCGATGTCAAGTTTCGCTGTGTTGACTGTGTAGCGTGTGGGCTCGTCGGTGTCTTTGAGGCAAGCGAAATAGTCGTCAGAGGCAAAGTTGAGGTGTGAGCTTGCGGCGCCTTCTTGCCAGTCTTTGGTGATAGGCTCAACTTCGAATGTGATGAGCGGCTCGTAGGATGTGTGGTTGGTGAGTTGACGGAAGTCGGCGAGGCCTTTGCCGTACATTATCACGTTTTTGAGCTTCGACTCGTCGCGGTCGTAAAACATTTTTATGGCGCGTCGCACAGCCATAGCTCCCGGAGTGCCCGAGCCAAATTCGTTGAATATTTGTTGCTGAGTGAGCACGAGCACGTCCATGTTGTCGTACTTGCGGTGTATGTCGGCCAATTTCTCGGCGTAGTCGTATAGCTCGTCGGTGGTGATGATGAGCATGTTTGGCGTGGCCATGCTGTGCAAGTTTTGGTTTGCTACGGTGCCCACATATTCTACGGCGTTTTGCTCCTCGTTGACGTTGAAAGCAATGAGGCGGCATGCGCCGTTGCTGCCGGCGTCATAAGCGCGGTCGAATGTGCCGGTGAATGTTGCGTTAGCGTCGTCGTAGTTGCCTTGTTGCTCGAATACTTGCGAGGGGTCGGTGATGTTCCACACATGAGTGTTGGCGGTGGCTCCGTCTACGGCAAAGTTGCTGTTTGCGCTGACGGTTTGGAAGTTCATAATCAGCGAGCCTGAGTTTTCGTGCAGTATGTTTTTGCGCGGATAAACGAGCACGGCACGGTCGAGAGCCACGTAGCTGAGCTTGGTGTTTTCGGTGACGTTAGAACTGAATGTATAATCGCCGTCGTCGATGGTTGTAGCGCCGTCGAGCGGTGCAACACGGCTGCGGCCAATACCGGTGGCATAGTTGAGCGAGCCGTCGTAGCATGTTTCAACCGAGCACTCTTCGGTGGTTGTGAGGTTGAGGTTGTCGCAAGTGGCGCCGCCGATGGTGTAGGTGGTCCATGTCGCGGTGTTGAGGATGGGCACTTCTACAGTGTATGTGGCGTAGCTGTCAGAGCCGCCGGCGAAGTCGCGGATGGCGAATGTGGTTTTGATGTCGTCGCCGCTGTTGTATGTTTGAGAGTGGTATACGCAAGTTTGGCTTGTGACGGGCAGCGCTTCTTTCTCGTAGAGGTTTACCGACATGTGTTGCGACACAGCCTCGGCCGATGAGGCAGTGTAGGCTGCGGCAGCGGGCAGAGTGCCGCCAACTTCAGAGTCGGTGAGCAGGTAGTAGCCCGTAGAGCTTGAGTAGTTGCGGTGAACGGTGTAGAGCAGATTGTTGTTTGAGTCGGTGCCGTTGAGGGTTGTGCGCACGTCGGCGTCGCCAAAGAATATGAGGCGCCCGTCGTCGGTGTGTATCGACAGCGTAGGCTGCACGTCATCGGGCTTTTGCGTAGAGAATACGTGGTCGGTGAGAATTGTGCCGCCGTAGCCGTACACTTTCACGTTTTCGGGGTTAGCGAAGCCCCACTCACGCAGTTGGTCATAGGTGATTTGTTGCATGCCTTCAGTGGTAACACGCACTTTAACCCAATTGCCCGAGGCTAATCGAGAGTTTGAGGCATAGTAATCGGTAGAAAGAGCCAAGCTTGATAGCGAGGCGAAAGTCATTAAACCTGCTGCAATGGCTTTGAAGCTTATGCCTGCAGCATGTTTTCGTATTTTTTGAACCATTAGCTATAGCAATTATTTTTCCGTTTTTATTTAATTATCGTGATTTAAAGTGCAACATGCTTTCGTTGTTTAAAAGCACGTCGAAGTCGAGCCCTTCAGATATGGCGATATTATCAACATCGGTATCAATGAGAATAAGGTCGCCGGTTTTGAGAGTGATAAAACTGCTGACGTATGCAATAGTCTTATCAATAGTGGCGCGAAGATTGTCGGCATCGAGAGTTGCGGTATTGTTTGCGGCAGAAATAGTGATGGTGCCTTGGGCGTCGGCAGCAATTTGGCCGGGGCCTGTGACGAGGGCACCGTCGCGGCACCAGCGCACGCACTCGCGGTCGTTGGCAGAGTGTGGGTGCACGGCAGCGATGAAGTGGCTATAGTATCGGTGGGCAAATTTTTGCGCAATGTGCATGCCCACGCGAGTGATGCTTGTGCCGATAAGTGTAGCACCCTTCCATTCTGCTATATCGTCGGGCATAAACCAAGGGCGCCCGCGGTTGATGATAGCTGAGTCGGGGGTTACAATTATGGTGTTATCTTTTGATACGTATAGCGATTTCATTGTTGTTTACAAGTGCGAAGACGGTTGTACATCACTGCGAGGTGAGAGTAGAGCGAGGTGTTTTGCACCACGGTGTTCGGGCGCACGCGTATGCGGCACGGAGTGAAGTTCCATAATGCCTGTATGCCGGCGTCCATGATGGTTTCGGCAACAGACTGAGCTACGCCAACGGGCACGGTGACCACGGCAATGCTGATGTTGAGCTCGCGGCTCACGCGTTCAATCTCAGAGATGTGATAGACGGGAATGCCGCAAATTTTGGTGCCCACGATGTCGGGATTAACGTCAAATCCGGCAACGATATTTAGTCCGTAGGGCTTCAAACCGCCGTCGGCCATGAGTGCCGAGCCGAGGCTGCCGGCGCCGACAACTGCTGCTTTGTGGCGCTCGCCAAAGCCGAGGAATGTGCGCAAGCGTTCTTCGAGCACTGCCACTTCGTAGCCAATGCGAGTTTTGCCTTTGATGTTGAGGAACGACAAATCTTTGGCGATTTGCGAAGCGTCAACGCCCACTTCGGCAGCTATGCGTGTTGACGAAATATATTCAACGTTTTCGTCGCGCAGCGTAGATAGGAGCGCAAGATACCAGGGCAGTCGGCGGAGTGTAGGCTCCGGGAATTGCCCGCTCACGTCGTTGTGACGTGTTTTGGTGTCTTTTAATGCGTTTGCCATATCTGTGCAAAGATACAATTTTTTCTTGATTTAATTGCTACGATTAGCGTTGTATTTATCAGTTCGTCACAGCTATACGTTTTGACTCTGTGTCGTATGTGATGTCGTCGGTTGAGATGGTGGCGCGATATAGGTATATGCCGCGTTGCACACGACGTCCGGCGGCGTCGCAGAGGTTCCAGGTGACGGGCGTAGAGGTGAACATGTCGCTGATGCCTGTAACCGAGCTTGACCATACGGGTTGGCCGAGCAGGTTGTAGACTGTGATAGTGACAGTTGCCATCTGGTCGGGACGGTCGTGGCTGATGTAGAAGTTTGCTTGTTCGGATGCGGGATTGCTGTCGCTCCACACATCGTATATTTTGGGTGCGACGTTTTCTTTGACCGTGAAGCTGATTGTCGACTCGGTGAAGTTTTCGTCGGTGTCCCAGATGCGCAATTTGAGGGTGTGATCGCCTTCTATGAGCGAGCTGAGCGGATAGTTTATTGTGCCGCCGATGATGCCGTTGTTTGCCACCGAGAAGTATTCAGACACGTCGCTGTAGGTTGTAGAACCGTCGAGCACCAAAATCATTTGTCGACCGATGCCGGCTTGCGACAGGTTGATGCCTTGGTTGTCGGAGATTTCGGCAATGAGCATCGGGTCGGGGTTTACGGTGTCGCCGTCTTTAAACGACGTGTGGTTGAGATACATTGTGCTGATTACGGGGTCTTCGTTGTCGGCTTCGGCAGTGTCATCGTAGCCGTACATGTAGAATTGGTTGTTTACGCCGATAGCCTGGCGGCTGTTGTCGCTGCTGAGGGCGTACATGTTGGCTGTTGCGGGGCGGAAGTTGTCTGAGATTTCGGAGGGCATTCTGAATTGCAGAGTGAAGCGGCCGTTTTCTACCAAAGTTGCGCCGGCATACACGCGTTTGCCGTGACTTTCGAATGTCACTTCTTTGCCCTCGGTGTTGTTCGACATGTTGCCGTTTGTTGTTGTAGAATATTCGGCATCGTAGAGTGTGACGTTTATCGTGCCGTTGAAGTCGTTGAGCAGTTCGCCGGCGCCGTCAATCACCGAGCCTTCAAGTGTGACGGTTTGTCGGGCGGCGATGGTGGGCTGATTGTTGCCGTCAACAGCTACGCCGTTGATAGCGTCGAGGCGCACAATATTGTCGGGGATAACCATGCGCAGAGCGGGGTCGCCCATGAGCACATAGCGCAAGTGGTTGGTGTCGCTAATTGAGATGTCGTCGTAGTTGCGAATGTCGTTTTTGGCGCGTTGGTACACCTCGCCGAGTGTGTAGTATCGGTTGTTCGCGTCGCGCTCGCCGAGATGACGGCCCATCGACGCGGTGAGATACCCGTTGTAGAGTATGTAAACCGGGCGCGTGGCTGAGATTGTGGCTATAGTGCCGCCGTAGCGCTCGTGCCACATAATTTCGCCGCCGCTGATGGTGTTAGAGTCCCAGCGCAGGAAGTCGCAGGTTGCGGCGTAGAGTATGGGCAGGCGGTTGAGATACATGCTGTTGATGTCGTTGTACGTCAACTGTCCTTCGTGAGTCCATGAGTGGTTGTTGGCGTGGCCTACGAAGGTCCAAAACATTGTGCCTTCGTCGAGCAGACGGAACATCTCTTCGCGAGCCATTGGGTAGACGCCGTTTTGGCGCTCGTAGGCGTCGATATACACTTTGTTGACGAGGAATTGCTGGCGGTCGGTGCTTTGCAGATTGCTGACAAAGCGCTCGGTTTGTGCCATGTGGTCGCCGCTGTCGCCGTCGTCGGCAAGTGTCATGATGTGGTTGCGCCAAATGCCGGTTTTGGCTTTTTGCACATATTGCACAAGTTTGTCAACGTCGCTTGTGGCTTGAGTGAGTGAGGTTACGGGCATACGTCCCACGGCAATCGACAGCTTGTCGCGGCCGAGGTTTGTGCCCGAGCCGTCCTCGAGCATGGCGAGGAAGTCGTCGGTGCTGTATCCTTCGTTGTCGCTGAGGGTTTGGCGTATTGACGATGCCACCCATATCGGCAAAGTCGTTGCCGAGTTCTCCATCTCTGAAGTGACGTGGCGGTTGTCGTAGGTGGCGCGGCCCATGAGCAGGGCATATTTCAGCTCTGTACCGCTGTTTTTGCCGCGGTCGTAGAGCATTTTGAGGTATCGGCGCATGGCGCCGATGTCGGCGCTGCCCGAGCCAAATTCGTTGTACACTTGCTCAACGTCAACAACGGTGACGTCGAGGCCTTCGCTGCGGTGCAACTCGGCAATGCGGTCGGCTTGCGATGACCACTGTGCTGCAGTGAATATCACCATATTTGTGCCCTGCGAGGCGTGCAGGTTTTGGTTGCTGACACGGCTCACGTAGGTGGGTTCTGGCATTTTAGCCGACGGTGACCAGGCAACGTAGTTGCGAGTGCCGGAATATGCGTTTGTCCACTCGATAGTGTTGTTTTGCACTGCCGATGTGTTTAGTGCCACGATGTTGGCGGGGTCGGTGACGTCCCACACGCGAGTGTCGGCTGACGCGCCTGATAGCTGTGCAGCTGTGCGGTTGAGCGTGAACGGCAAGTAGCCGTCGGTGCTGCCGAGGCTGAGTGAGCGGGTGTAGTTTATAGCGATATAGTTGAGCCAGGCGGCATAGACAGTCACCGATGATGAGTAGCGTATGCCGAGCACCAGCGACTCGCCCGACACTTCAAACTCGTGGCGCGATGTGCCCACCGAGCCGTGGTTGTAGTCGCTCTTGACGGTTGCGCTTATAAGGTCTGTTGAGTTGCTTTGCACGGTGTTGCCGTTGGCGGTGAAGGCTATCGACGATGTGCCGGTATAGGTTTTTGTGACGAATGAACATTCCATCCACACATTGTCGTCGGCTTTGCCGGGCATTTTGAAAGAGAATGAGCGTGAGGGAGTGTATCTGAAGTCTTCGCCCACAAGTGCGGCGCCTGCCTCACCGGGGCTCACAAGGTCTTGCTCGTGTTGCAGATATTGCGTGAAGGTTGTTTGCGGCGAGGTGGCCTCGGCACGGCCTACGGTCTCAATGTCGGGGATAGCGGCGTCGCTATCGGTGACGTAGTAGTAGCCGTAGTTTGTGAAGTGATTTGATGTGCGCACGAAGTGCTCTGATGCCGATTGTGTCCATGTCTCCGGGCCCACGCCGTAAAACACAACGCTGCCGTTGTCGGTGGTTACGCTTTGCACCATAGGCAAGTCGTCAACATAGCTGTTTTGCGACAGCTCGTCGTTGATGAGTTGACCGCCATAGCCATAGATGCGCACTCTCGACGGGTCGCTGAAGCCCCAGCGGCTGAGCGTGGTTTTGGATATGGCATAAATGCCGCTCTCGGGGATGCTGACTTTCACCCACGAGCCGGTTGCCAAGGCTGATGTTTCGGTGTATTTTGACAGGTCGAGTGCGCTTGCCGACAAGCTGAGCGAGATGCTTAGCGAGCAAACAAACACACGTGCTATATTCGAAGAGATTAAACTCATTTATCTTTCAGGTTAGTATTGACACAAATATGGCACACAAGTGCACATTATATCATAGATATAACGCGCAAAATGTCGGTTTATTGTGCGATGGCTGTGGCTGTTGTGTCGATAGGAGTGAGCCACTTCTCAAAATCGCTGCGCGAGCCGTTGAAGGTGTTGATGTCGACAGGGCGCGAAATGCCTCCCACCTTGCCGTTGTGGCTGTGTTGCCACAGTCGGCACACGTTGCCCACGTCGGGGGTGCGGCCGCTGGCGAGCCATAGGTCGATGTTGTCAAAGTTGCCCTTGATATATTTTTCGTAGACTTTGCGGTTGGAGTATAGCATCACGCGATGTCCGTTGCGTTTAAGGTATGCTATCATGTCGCGCAGACGTCCCACCACAAGATAGTAGTTGATTGACGGGTTGTCGTCGGTCTCGACGTCGATAACCAGCGGCAGACGTGTGTTCAAGCCTCTGATGGCGCGCAAAAAGTGCTTGCCCTGGCGCACGCCGCCATGGTTGAAGCGGAAGAAGTGGTAGAAGCCTACAATTAGGTTTTGTGATAGTGCGTTGTGGTAGTTGCGCGTCAGGCAGCTGTCAACAAAAGTGACGCCGTCGGTGGCCTTTATCACCACAAAATCCACCGAGTCGGCAACAACTTTGGCAAAGTCGATGTTGCCGTTGTGGTGCGAGATGTCGATGCCTTTCACCGGATATTGATTGCGCGAAACCTCGGTGTGCATGGGTTGTATCACTGATGTGTCGCCGGTCACATGCGAGTAGACACGCTCCCAGAAGGAGCGCACCAACACTGCACCAAGAGCCAAAACGACCACAATAGCGAGCCAAATCAATATCTTATTATTCAGGCGCATCGTCTGCAAATTTACGTATTTATTCTTATGAAACAAAAAAAAGCTCGCGATATGCGAGCTTTTTAATATTGTTAAATTTTTTATTAGAACGGTGGACGTCCGCCGGGGCCACCGCCGGGACGGCCACCTCCGGGAGGAGGACCACCGGGGCCGTCGAAGTTGGGACGGTTGCGGTCAGCGGGTTCGTTACCTTTTCCGAATGTGTTGAAGCGGTAGGCAACGGTGACCATGAAGTAGCGGGTGAGCGAATTATATCGTGTGTCGTCGATATAGTTTGCCGACACAGTGCGTTGCACATTGGTTTTTTGTTGCAAGAGGTCGTAGGCTTTGAGGGTGAGAGTGAGCGATTGATCGCGCAGGAAGCGATACGACAGCGAGGCGTTCCACAAGCAGGTGTTGGTGTTGTAGCCTGAGGTGTAGCCCGAGGTCTTGGCCCAGTCAAGGTCGGTGGCGATGATGAGGCCTATGGGAGTGTAGTATGTGCCGTTGAACATGCCGCCATAAGTGTGGATGTTGCTGTTGGCAGTGGTTTTGAGCGAGGTGTGGGTGTTTTGCAACGAGTAGCGCGGACGTATTTCCAACTCAAGGTTGTCGGGACGCCAAGCCAAAGCCGGCGAGATGTTGAAGTTGAGCGAGCTTGAGAGGTTGCGCACGCCGTTGTTGAAACCTACAGAGTGTGAGTAGCGGCCGAAGAAACCGGTGTTGAACACGAAGTCTTTGTTGCGGAAGGGCACTGAGTACATTACTCCCGACATCACGTTCCACACACCGTTTACGTTGAGGTATTCGGTGCGCTGACCGCCGGTGCTTTCGTCGTATGTGGTGCTCGACACAATAGAGTTTTGTGTGACTTGTGCGTTGACCATAGCCATGATTGACTGTTGTGCTCCTTGGTTGAAGTCTTGGAAGCGCACGTTGAGCGAGTGGGTGAACGACGGTTTGAGTTCGGGGTTACCGATGACTATTCGCAGCGGGTTAGAGTAGTCGGGCACCGGTTGCAATTGCGACATTGACGGTTGCGATGAGCGTCCGCGGTAGAACATGTTGAATGAGCGTGTGTTGCTCAGTTTGAGACGGTAGCGCATGTAGGGCGCAAAGTTGAATACGTTGCGAGTGATGTTTTTGCGCGAGTCGTCGAGATATACTGACTTAGACATTTGGGGCACGAACGAGATGCCGACATCAAGAGTACCTTTCTTTGATGTGTGCTTATATCCGGCGCGTATGTCCTGAGTCATATAGTAGTTGCGGAAGCGGTTGCTGAGGCTGTCGGAGAGCACGAGGTCTTCGCCGATAACTGGGTCGCCGGTGTAGCCGTCGGGCCATGTCACGGGATGGTCGTAAGTGAGCTTGTCGGCATTGTTCCAGCGATAGCTGAAGTTGTAGGCAAACGTCAGGAAGTTGCCTTTTTTTACGTCGCCGAGAGGCTCGGTCCAGCTCACACGTGCCGAGGTTGATGTGCTCCAGGTGTGGTTGTTGGCGAATTGGTCGTAGAGGTCAATCGAGTCGTTGAGTTGGTAGAATTTGTTCCACGAATAAGTGTTGTCTTTTTCGCGCACATTAGATGTGTTGACGCGGGCTTGCACCGAGAAGCTGCGGCCGGGTTTGTTGCGGAATTTGTGGTTGTAGATAACCTCGGCGCCAAATTCGAACGATGTGCCGTGCGAAGTGCTGTTGTTGATGCTTCGTGTCACGTCTTCCATGCGGCCCGAGCGGGTGAGCGACGAGTCGTTCGACCATGAGTCGTTGACGTTGTACGACAAGTTGGGGCGGAATTCGAATGTGTTGAGCGAGTCGGGGTTCCACTGTATGCGGAAGTCGGCGCGCAGGTTTTTGCCCTTGTCGTGAGCGCGTTTGTTGGTGTTGTAGTATGAGGTTGAGTCGGTGAAGAGGTATTGGCGATCTTGCTCGGTGGTGGTGTTGATGCTTGTGCCCGAGTACATGATGTTACCGCCAACGCGGAAGTCTTCGCCCTTGCCCACGTTGAAGTTCACACCCAGCATTTGCGAGAGGGTGATACCGTTGTCGCCGCCAAAGCGGTTGAAGCGGCCGGCGGCACCGTCGGTAAATGCCGGCTCGTTGATGTTGTTGAGGCCGCCCAAAAGGGTGATTTGGTTGCCTTCCCAAAAGCGGTTTACGGTGAATGTGCCCATGTAGCGGCTATCAGTGCCGTATCCCCACTCGGTGTTGCCAAACCAGCCGTTGTTCATGCCTTTTTTCACGGTGAGGTTGATGACGGTTTCTTCTTCGCCGTCTTCAACGCCGGTGATGCGGGCAAGGTCGCTCTTGCGGTCAACAACTTGCAGTTTGTCAACAATGTTCACGGGCAAGTTTTTAGAGGCTACTTTGGGGTCGTCGCTGAAAAACTCTTTGCCGTCAACAAGAATTTTGGTTACTTCTTTGCCGTTAGCGGTGATTTTACCGTCGCTGCCCACTTCTACGCCGGGCAGACGTTTGAGCAAATCTTCAACCACGGCATTGGGTTGAGTTTTGTATGAGTCGGCGTTAAATTCGATGGTGTCTTCCATCACTTTGATGGGAGTGCGAATGCCGCTCACCACGGCTTCTTTGAGCACGGTGGCGCTTTCGCTGAGCACAATCTTTTTAACTGCTAAATTTTGGTCTTTGACGGTCACGCGTTGCCAGTTTGTGGTGCTGCCGATATACGACGCCTCAAGCAAATACGTGCCCGATTTGATGCCGGAGAGGTTGAATTGTCCTGAGTTGTTTGCCACGGCTGCCTTCACTTGTGTGCTGTCGCCCACAGTGAGCAGACGCACCGATGCGCCAATCAGGGGGTCGCCTTGGTCGTCAACGATGGTGCCGGTGACGTTGTAAGCTAATGCTGTGATTAGCATACCCATCATCGTCATAGCTGCTGCAAAGCGACGGTTGTGGTTGTGAAACATAAAACTTGGTTGGTGATGTGGAAAAAATTATAAATTATAAGAAATGAACATCTTAAGATAGAAATTCTTTGATATCTGACGCAAATTAATAAAAAAGTTTAGTCGCGAAAAAATCATTCTCGCGACTTTTAGCTTTTTTTATATTTAAAGATGTGTAAATCTAAAATTCGGTAAACGCAAGTGGCAGCAGAGCTTTCACCGACTCAACAACGTAGACTTGCGAGCGCGACACAAGCATCACTTGCACATTGTGTCCGGCAAGCGTCTCATATTCAAGCAGGGCTTGGCGGCAAGCTCCGCAAGGCGATATGGGCGAGGCCACAAAGTCGCCGCTCTCATCGCGTGCGGCAATAACGATTTTTAGGAATTTTGCTTGTGGATATTGCGCTCCGGCATAGTAACAAGCCGAGCGTTCGGCGCATGTGCCCGAGGGAAATGCAGCGTTCTCCTGGTTTGAGCCGGTAACAACTTTGCCGTTGTCGAGAGCTATGGCTGCGCCGACACAAAATTTGCTGTATGGGGCATACGAGCGATAAGTAGCATCACATGCTTCTTTGACAAGCGCAGCATCTTCTGCGCTGAGTTCGGCACGCTCATATACGCTTATCGGGGTGGTTACGGTTATCTGTTTCATGATGCTATGTATTTTTGTAAGTGCAAAATTAATGGTTTTCACACAAAAAATGAAAAAAACGGCGATTTATATTTTTATATGTGAGGAATAAACGTTAAATTTGCGGCTTGAACGAGTGTTGTCACTCTCTCTCTTCCATCAAACCGTAAAAAATCAGAAAAACTTACATAATGGAAAATAAAACTCCCAACAATCCCGTGAACCTCGCTGAAGAGCAGGAACTCCGCGACCTTGAGCTCGCAAACAAAAGCAAGAAAATTGTCAAATGGTCTTTGATCGTAGTTGCTATCCTTTTGGTAGTTGGCGGTCTCGGCTATTGGATGCACACCAGCGGCGAAGCTAAAGCTGCTGAAGCTATCGGCGCTGCCGATATCGAAACTAACGACTCTGTGAAGTTTGTTATGTACAAAAAAATTGCTGACGACGGTAGCTATTCAGCTAACGAACGTGCAAAACTCATGGTAGCCATCAAATACTATCAAGACGGCAAATACAAAGAGGCTCTCTCTTATCTCGATAAAGTTTCTGTAGGCAGCGACCTTATCCAATCAGGCGCTTACTCTCTCAAAGGTGACTGCTACGCTAACCTCAACAAACTTGACGACGCTCTCGATTGCTTCAACAAAGCCCTCAGCGAAGTTGGCGACAACCCCCAAGTTGTTCCCTTCATCCTCTTCAAAGAAGCTAACATCTATCGCGCTCAAAAGAAATATGACAAAGAGCTTGAAGTGCTGACAACAATCCGCACCGAGTATCCCGCATATATCAGCGATATCGACAAATATTACGAACGCGCAAAAGCTGCAGCCGGTAAATAAAGTAATATTTCACATAAATACAATCACAGAGGCGAAGGGTTTAGGCATTTCTTCGCCTCTGTTGTGATTAAACCTATATATAAATCCTGATTATGAGTAACATACAAGGAAATCTCAATGAGCTTGCAGAGCGCCCCGTGGGACGTCTGCTCTACAACTACAGCCTTCCGGCAGTTGTGGGCATGGTCACTGTGTCGCTCTACAATGTTATTGACCGCGTGTTTATCGGTCACCAAGTTGGCGCCGACGCCATCTCGGGCTTGGCAATAACCTTTCCGGTGATGAACCTTGCCACGGCTTTGGGCGTGCTTGTGGGCGCCGGAGCTTCGGCACGTGTGTCGATATTGCTCGGCCAGAAGCGTCACGACCTTGCACAGCGCGTGCTCGGCAATGCCTTGACCCTCACTCTCATCATCGGATTTATCTATGTGTCGCTGTTTGCCATATTTCTCGACGACATTTTGTGTGCCTTTGGCGCCAGTGAGCACACCCTACCCTATGCGCACGACTTCATGTACACCTTGCTGCCGGGTTTGTTGCTCACCAATCTCACCTACGGATTTAACAACATACAACGCGCCTCGGGCTATCCGCGTCGCGCCATGATGGCGATGATGCTTAGTGCCGGCGTGAATTTTGTGTTTGCCTATCTCTTCATCTTCATATTTAAGTTGGGAATACGCGGTGCGGCGCTTGCCACCGACATAGCAATGTTTAGCGCTATGCTATTTGTGTTTATGCACTTCATGCGCAAAGACAGCACCGTGCACTTCACTCGCGGCATCTACCGCCTCGACAAGCGCACCGTTATCAGCATTATCAGCATTGGCGCGGCACCTTCGTTGGTGAATATTGCCGGCTGCCTTATAAACGTAATTATCAACACCTCGCTTGTGCACTACGGCGGCGACACTGCTGTTGGCGCTGCGGGCATCTTCACAACCTTCACCCAACTCATCTGCATGGTGGTGCTCGGCATCTGCCAGGGCATGCAGCCTATCATCGGCTACAACTATGGTGCCGGACGTCTTGACCGTCTCAAAAAGACTTTCTGGCTTGCTGTTGGTGTGAGCAGCGTGTTTTGCGTTGTAGGTTCGATTGCCGGCCAACTCATGCCGCGCACCATAGCCCGAATATTTACTTACGACGAGCAACTCATAGATGTCACCGCCAACTGCTTGCGCATTGCGCTTATGGCATTCTCGGTTGTAGGCTTCCAGATTGTCTCTACCACCTTGTTCCAGAGCATCGGTAAAGCCGGCAAGTCGATAGTGCTCAGTTTGTCGCGTCAGGTTATCTTCCTCATACCCTTGCTGTTGTGGTTCCCGCACATGTTTGCGCTCAACGGCATTTGGCTGGCTTTTCCGTGCAGCGACTTGTGCGCAACAGCTGTCACTGCCGGATTGGTAATATATCAATTTCGCAAACTTTCGCACTAAAAACTTATAAAATATAATGTAGTATCGTAGATTTGTGCTAAATTTGTGACAGAATTTTAAAAATCTACCGATGAAAAATAATTTCTATGGGCGCAAGCCTGAATGGCTTAGAATAAAGCTGCCCGATGCCATAAAAGCTGCTCGTGTTGCATCAAACGTGAACGGTCGTTGTCTACACACCATTTGCACCTCGGGGTTGTGCCCCAACCGCGGTGAGTGCTGGAACAACGGCACAGCCACTTTTATGATTGGTGGCGACACGTGCACTCGCTCTTGCCGCTTCTGCAACGTTAAAACCGGACGCCCGGCGCCCATCAATCCCGCCGAGATAGAGCAAATTGTGCAGTCGGTGCGCGACTTGCACCTCAAACATGCCGTGATAACTTCGGTTGACCGCGACGACCTGCCCGATGGCGGCGCCTCGCACTGGGCAGCCCTCGTGCATGCCTTGCGCACCGAGTGTCCCAACGTCACTATGGAGGTTTTGGTGCCCGACTTTCGCGGCAACACCGCGGCTCTCGACCTTGTTATTGCCGAGCGCCCCGATGTGATTTCGCACAATCTTGAGACCGTGCGACGCCTCACTCCCGACGTGCGCTGCACTGCAACCTACGACGGCTCGCTTGCCGTGATTAAGCGCGTTGCCGACGCCGGAATACGTTCTAAGTCGGGCATAATGCTCGGCCTCGGCGAAACTCCCGACGAGATTGAGCAGACCATGGATGACCTTCGCGCTGTGGGATGTGAGGTGATGACAATAGGTCAGTATCTGCAACCCACCGAAAACCACTACGAGGTGCGCGAATATATCCACCCCGATGTGTTCGAAAAATATCGTTTACTCGCCCTCTCAAAAGGCTTCCGCCATGTTGAGAGTGCCCCGTTGGTGCGCTCGAGCTACCATGCCGAGCGTCATGTGCTATGACCGAGTTTATCACTCTGCGCAATGCCGACTATAAGGAGGTGTTGGCAACACAGCGTGCGCTGTTCGCCGAAATGGTTGAGCAACGCGGCGCTGCACGCGAGGTTGACAAGGAATATCTATTCTTGGTTGAGCACAATCCCGTCTATACACTTGGCAAGCACGGCGACAAACACAACCTCACCCATGCCGAGTTTTTGCGTGCGCAAGGCATAGACCTTGTGGAGATTGAGCGCGGCGGCGACATCACATTCCACGGCCCCGGTCAACTTGTGGCTTATCCGCTCATCGACATGGCTCGCCGCTCGTTGGGCGTGAAAGACTATGTGAATTGTCTGGAGGAGGCTGTTATCCGCACTATTGCCGAGTATGGCATACGCGGCGAGCGCGTTGACGGCGCCACCGGTGTGTGGATTGATGTCGGCACACGCCGAGAGCGCAAAATTTGCGCCATAGGTATCAAGTGCAGCCGCTTCATCACCATGCACGGATTGGCTCTCAATGTCTCCACCGATTTGCGCTATTTTCAGGCTATAAATCCTTGCGGATTTGTTGACAAAGGCGTCACATCAATAGCTGCCGAAATTGGCCGTGACGTCACCTTCGAAGATGCGGCAGAGCGTCTGCGTCGTCATCTCACCGAGCTTCTTGCGCTCTAATTGCGGCAAATGTTTTGCGAATGGCCAAGTTTTTTGTAAATTCGCAATATTAAAACATTTACACACGATGGCTAAAGAGACCAAAACCAACGCCGCGCGCCTGCTTGAACGCGCAAAAATAGCTTTCGAATTGGTGCCCTACCCTGTTGACGAGGAGCATCTTGAGGCTCAACACATTGCTGATTGTCTTGGCGAAGACATAAACCGTGTCTTCAAAACAATAGTGCTGCACGGTGACCGCAAAGGATATTTTGTTTGTGTGGTGCCCGGCAACACAGAGATTGACCTCAAAAAAGCCGCTAAGGCTATCGGTGACAAGAAAGTAGACCTCATACACGTGAAAGAGCTGCTGCCCCTCACCGGATATATCCGCGGCGGATGCTCGCCCGTGGGCATGAAGAAACAATTTCCAACGTTCTTCCACACCACGGCACTCAATTTCGACAACATCTTTGTGAGCGCCGGAGTGCGCGGCTTGCAGCTGTCAATCAACCCGCAAAAGCTCATCGACTTTGTTCGCGCTCAGGTTGTAGACATTGTTAAAGACGACAACTCTGACGACGACCAACAATAAATAAACATATCACCATGAATACTTTCGGTCAGATATTCACTCTCACTTCGTTTGGCGAAAGCCACGGCGCCGCTCTCGGTGGCGTGATTGACGGCATGCCCGCCGGCATACCTATTGATTTGGAACAAATACAGCGCGAGCTCGACCGCCGCCGCCCCGGACAAAGCGACATTGTCACCCCTCGCAACGAGGCCGACCGTGTGCAGCTGCTCTCGGGTGTGTTTGACGGCGTGAGCACCGGCACGCCCATAGGTTTTGTTATCGAAAACACCAATCAACATTCAGCCGACTACGAGAATATGCGCCACATTTATCGACCGAGTCATGGCGATTTTACCTATCAGACAAAATACGGCATACGCGACTATCGCGGCGGTGGCCGCACCAGCGCCCGCGAGACTGCCTCGCGCGTTGTGGCGGGAGCACTCGCCAAGCAAGCACTTGCCACCGTGGGCATCACTGTCAGTGCCTATGCATCGTCGATAGGCGGTGTGGAGCGCACCACTCCCGGCCCGCTCACCGATGAGATGATTGATCTTATAAAGCGCGTCAAAGCTGACGGCGACTCTATCGGCGGCGTAGTTACGTGCACCGTGAAAGGTTGTCCTGCCGGGCTCGGTGAGCCTGTTTTCGACAAACTCAGTGCGCGTCTTGCCTCGGCTATGATGAGCATCAACGCTGCAAAAGGCTTTGAAATAGGCATGGGTTTTGACGGCGCCAAGCATCGCGGCAGCGAGATGATTGACAACTGGGTGGCTGATGCCGACGACGCTCGCGGCATGCACGCCGCAACAAATCATTCGGGAGGCATACAGGCCGGCATAAGCAACGGCGAGGACATTGTGATGCGCGTGGCTTTCAAGCCCGTAGCAACGCTGTTGCGCGACGTTGATACCGTCGACGACCAAGGTCGTGCCACCGTGCTCAAAGCCAGAGGCCGACACGACCCCTGTGTGGTGCCGCGCGCCATCCCCGTGGTTGAAGCTATGGCGGCAATGACTGTGCTCGACGCTTATTTACTCAACAAAACAGTGCATCTGTGAATAAATTTTATCGCGACTATGCCGACTTTCTGGCAGATATTTTCGAGGGAAAAGTACAAAAAATCAGCATCAATGCAGGCTTTGCGTGTCCCAACCGCGACGGCTCGATAGGTCGCGGCGGTTGTGCCTATTGCAACAACCAGGCTTTTTCGCCCGCCTACGGCAACGGCGGCAACAGTGTCGCCGAGCAATTGCAAGAAGGCAAGCAATTTTTTGCCCGCAAATATCCCACTATGCGATATTTGGCATATTTTCAGTCGTACACCTCCACCCACGGCGATATTGAGCGACTGATGCAGATGTATGCCGAGGCGGCTGCCGTGCCCGATGTGGTGGGCATAATCATTGGCACGCGCCCCGATTGCATGCCCGACACACTTTTGCAGCGTCTTGCCGAGCTAAACCAACGTCTGCCCATAATCATTGAGTATGGCGCAGAGAGCAGCCACGATGTCTCGCTTGAGCGCGTGAACCGCTGCCACACCTGGCAATGCACCGTCGATGCCGTGCATCGCACGCATGCTGCGGGCTTGCGTGTAGGCTTGCATTTCATCCTCGGCTTGCCGGGCGAAACACACGAGATGATGCTGCAAACCGTCGACCGCATCAATCAATTACCTATCGACACCGTGAAATTTCACCAGCTGCAAATTGTGCGCAACACGCGCCTTGCCGCCGAATATCAAGCCGGCACGCTCGATGTGCATCTGTTTGAGGTTGACGAATATGTGCAGCTGTGCAGCGAGATTGTGCAGCATCTGCGCAAAGACATTGCTATTGAGCGATTTGTGTCGCAGTCGCCCGACAATTTGCTGATTGCTCCGCGCTGGGGGCTTAAAAATTATCAATTCACAAATCTACTCAACAACGCCCTGCAAAAAAGTTTGCGTTAATTTGCAGACTTGTATTTTTTAGGGTGCTTTTAAGCTTCTGTTCACACTATCTTTGCGGCGAAATCTTTATTAATCTTTCCCGCTATGAACAGAAAAATCACTGAAATTATTGTGCACTGCTCGGCAACGCCTGCCGGACGCGATGTCTCTGCCGCCGATATCGACCGCTGGCATCGTGCTCGCGGCTTTGTGCAAATCGGCTATCACTATGTTGTGCGCCTCGACGGCTCTGTTGAGGTTGGCCGCGCCGAGAGCAAAATCGGTGCTCACTGCCTCGGCCACAATGCCAACTCTATCGGCGTGTGCTATGTTGGCGGCTGCAAGGCTGATTGCACCACGCCTTGCGACACGCGCACTCCTGCGCAAAAATCTGCACTCGTATCGTTGCTGCGACAGCTGCTTGAACGCTATCCCGGCGCCGTGGTGCACGGCCACCGCGACTTTGCCGCCAAGGCTTGCCCGTCGTTTGATGCTACGGCTGAATATGCCTGTTTGACGAAAGGAGGTGACAATGCGTAAACTATTATTGTGCGCTGCTGCCGTTGTTTTCCTTACCTCGTGCCACACTCACCGCAAACAAGTTGAGGCCTCTGCGAAGCAAAGCGAGGCGCAGACATCTTATTCGGCACTTTGTGAGCGCCTCGACACATCTGCTTTTGCCGTCACTGCCGATATCGACTCACCCGAAATAGTGATTGTGCGCAACGATAGTGTCACCGTCACACTTCGCGCCAAGCGTGCACATCTTGCCTCGCAGCGCAAAAATGCCGTAGTGGCTACGTCGGTCAGTCAAGCCGAAGATAATGTCAAGACCGAGGCTGTAAGTAAGGTTGAGGCGCAAAACAGCACGAGCACGGCAACCGCTTCTCTCCTGCTCGTTTGGCTGGCAGCAGTGCTTGTCGCTATTGTTATCGTTAAACTCGTAAAAAAGAAATTATCATGCAAATGAACATTCCTCGCATTGTGGCTGCCGCATGTGGCGGCGCCCTCGCAGCCGTTGTGCAGCCTGCATTGCCGCTTGCTGCTATCTGCACAGGCATGGTTATGGCTGATGTTGTGACGGCGTGGTCGTTGTCGCGGCGCATAGCTCGTTTGCAGCCCGATGCTGTGCGAAACGGCGTTGGCAAGTTGCAGAGTCATCGCCTGGGCAAAGCATTGATTACGCTTGGCAAAATCTATGCCCTATTGCTCATGGCTACGGCTATCGACAGCACTATTCTTGTGAGTGCCGACATGCAACTTTCGCGCTTTTGCGCCGGGGCTGTCTGCTTTTGGCAAGCCATATCGGTGCTCGAAAATGAAGCGTCGTGCTCATCGGCCAAGTGGGCACGAATAGCACGACGCTATCTCATTGACAAAGCTAAACGTCACCTTAGCAATACATAGCCTCAATTTGGTCGGCGTAGCGACGGTTGATAACCGGGCGACGCAGTTTGAGGGTATTGGTGAGCTCTCCGCTTTCGATTGTAAATTCGTGTGGTAGGAGGGTGAATTTCTTCACTTTTTCAAACGAAGCAAAACCGTCTTGCAATTTCTCTATACGCTCTTCAATCATTCGGCGTATGTCAGCGTTTCGCACAAGGTCTACATTGTCGCGAAACGCTATTTGTTTGCGCTGGGCATACTCTTTGAGCGCTTCGAATGCGGGAATAATTATAGCAGTGACATATTTGCGGCGGTCGCCAATCACTGCCACTTGTTCTATGTAGCGGTCTTCGCCGAGGCGGCTCTCTATGGCTTGCGGCGCAATGTATTTGCCGTTTGAGGTTTTAAATAAGTCTTTGATGCGCTCGGTGAGCACCAAGGCGCCGTTTTCGTCGATATATCCGGCGTCGCCGGTGCGGAACCAGCCGTCTTCGGTGAATGCTGCGGCAGTCTCGGCGGGCTTGTTGAAGTATCCGCTCATCACGGTCTCGCCTTTCACCAAAATTTCGTTGTTCTCGCCAATTTTCACGTTGACGTCGGGCATCAATGTGCCTACCGAACCGATAACAAAGTCTTCGCTCGGGAAGCACGACACTGAGGCTGTGGTTTCTGACAGGCCGTAGCCAATCACGATGTTTATGCCGCAACTGTGCAAAAATTCAACTATGTTTGCCGACAGCGGAGCTCCGGCTGTGGGGAAGAAACGGCCGTTGTCCATGCCGATGACGTGGCGCAAGGCTGCAAACACGCGGCGGTCGAAAAAGCGATATTGCAATTCGAGCCATGCGGGCACTTTTTTGCCTGCGCGCTTGTACACCAGGTTGCGGCGATAGCCCACGCGCAGTGCGCGGTTGATGAGGGCACGTTGCAAACGCGGCATGTTTGCTATGCGGTCTTGCACGCCGGTGTACACTTTCTCCCAGAAGCGCGGCACAGAGCACATGCAGGTGGGTTTCCATTGGCGCAAGGCGGGCTGAATTTCGCGCGGGTTGGGGTTGATGGCTATGCGCATACCCATCGACAGACAGAAGTAGGTCCATGCTTTCTCAAATATGTGGCTGAGCGGCAGGAAGCATATCGACGTGTCTTCATCGCTGAGCATTGTCAGACGTTCGCGGTGAATGCGCATGGCTGTGTTGAAGCAGCTGTGCGGCAACACTGCGCCTTTGGGCTCGCCGGTGGTGCCCGAGGTGTATATCAGCGTGGCGATGTCTGTGTCTTTGGCGCGGGCTGTGCGTGC
>CAZYNO010000008.1:0-24743 GCA_964648845.1 uncultured Bacteroides sp. | reverse complement strand
CGGCAAATATAAGCATAAAATGCCGCACCGCCAAATTTCCCGTGAAAATCCGATCTTCTACTTTATTTTTTGGGGGCTTATTCTTTTGCCGTAGCATGGAAATCAAACGCAACATCCATCTTTTCGGGCTATATTGAAAACAGCATTAACACAATATCTTGGAATGGAAAAAGCCACAAGGCGCAGGGCCCTGTGGCTTTTTTATCGGATGGACGCGGGAGTTTATTCGTCCCAGGTGCAATCAATGGGTTGGAATTGACCTACGCCAACCACTTTGAAGCGTGCAGTGTAGTTAACCGATGAACCGGTGTAGGCTACAAAGTTGATGGTGTAGATGACGTCGAGACCGTCGATGGGTTTGGCATCGGGATGAAGTGTTGCCAAAGCGCCGGGCATAACCTCGTTCATGAAGCGCGATTTCATGAGTGCAACAACTTCGTCGTCGCTCATGCTATCGTATTCTGCGGGGTATTGAGCCTTAGCAGCCGAGGGACGGAGGTCTACGTTGCCCTGGTAAGCAGAAGTGCCTGAGTAGTACTCATTGTTACCATAGCTTGAAACGTAATATTTACCGCTCTTGATGCTGGTGTCGCCAAGGGGTTTGCAGATGTTTTCATATACCCAATCAACACATGCTTGATAGTAGGTTGTGCTGAGCTCTTGGTTTTTGCCTGAGGGAAGAGTGATTGTTACGTTGGGGTCGTACAACCAGCTGCCGTTGTTGCGAACAAACTGAGCAGTTTCGGTCACTATACCTTCGTTGATCACCCATTCGCTGCCGTTGTAGATGTATTGGTCGCAAGCCAAAGACGAAGCGCTGCCGTTGTAGAATGTGTAAACAACGTTTTTAGTGTCGTCGGCTTGTGCATACGGGAAGTTGGTTTTGAGATAGGTGGGCAAGTATTTAGCGGGCTCGGTGAGGTTTTTGTAAGTTTGACCCATAGCTGTGTAGTCAGCATCGCTGAGGGTAACAAAATCAGAGGCTACAGCCCATTTGCTACCATTGTAGTAGTAAAGAGTATTGATTTTGCTTGTGGGCACTTCGGCAGCTACCGATTTTGTAGAAATTCTGCTGCGACGAGGAGCGTAAGCTTTGTCGCCGATGTGAGTCACAACAAAGTTGCAATATTTACCGCTACCTGCTGCTGCGATAAAGTAACCTTTGATAGTAACTGTAGCGCCGTCAGTGAGAGCTTCTTTTTCGGCTGCGGTTGCGCCATAAACGCTACCTTTAGCTGTGCTTGCGCCGTCAACAACAATGTTGATGTTGCTACCGCTAACGGCAACTGTACCGGTGATTTGAGCAAAAACTGCAATAGCATTGTCAGTGCGAGCACCGGCAGCGTCAAGACCTGCACCGTCGTAAACAGTTGGAGTGGGATAAGTCACTGCTTGTGTGCCTACAACATTTACAGTTGCATTTGCGCCGTCAACTTGGAAACCTTTGTTGTATGAAGTGATAGTGCCTTCAACCTCGAGTTGTGAACCGATTGGGTAAGTTGTGGTATCATAACTTTTAACGTACACAAAGATTGAGCCTGAGTTGTCGGTAAGTATGTAACCTTGGCTGCAAGCAGCGGTCACAACACCTTTGATTGTGTATGAGCTGTTGAGCTCTACACTGCTAATGACTGAAGTGGGCTCGAAAGTGCTTTCGTTGCCATCAACATTGCCAAACACGGGTTCTTGTTCTGACTGGTTATAGCTCACTACGCAATATTTGCTGTCGCCAAGGTCGGCTTTGGCAAGGATATTGGGCACATATTTTGAAGCTGTGTGCGAGGGAGCAAATGCGCTGATAAAGTTATCATCGCTATCCCAAACAGTTTGGTAGTCTGCGTCGGTGAGAGTGTAAGTAGCTGCAGCTGCTGCATCGTCGAGCTCGGCGGGGAGGTCTTGTGCAACGTTGTAGGTGAGTTTCACTGCCGAGCCGTCGGTGAGAGTGAAGTAGTTGAACGAGCTTGAATTGAGGAATGCAGGCACGTAGTCGGCAGCAGTGATTTTGTCAGAGAACGCTTTGCGCGAGCCTACAGCCGAGAGAGCGGCTTTGAGTTCGTCTCCGGCGAGAGCAACGTTTGTAGAGTTGCTGGCGATTGACGAGTAGTCGGCAGATGTGAGCGTATATTCAATGGTCTGAACGTTTGTGAGAGCTGAGTTAGCTGAGTCTTTGAAACCGTCGAGGTCGTTGTTCCAGGCGTTTTCGTCACACCCGGCGACTGTTGATGCCACTGCGACAGCAACAAGCGATTTGAGAATTATATTGCTTTTCATTGTGAAAATTGTCAATTTGGTGTGTGAACGATTAGAAATTAACACGGAGTTTCATTGAGTAAGTGCGACCGAAGTTGTAGAACACGTAGTAAGCGTTGTCCCAAGCGCCGGTTGTGCTGGTGCTGGTAGTAGCGTCGATTACGTATTTGTAGTCGAAGAGGTTTTGCACGTTACCTGAGAGGATAGCATCAACGCCGCCAATTCTGAATTTGTATGAAGCGTTGAGGTCGAGTTGGCTACCCCAAGGAATTCTCCAAGGATCTGCAACTTCGATAGTGCCGTTTGCAGTGTAGCTTGATGAAGACACTGTGTAGTCGCTGTAGTTGCGAGCCGAAGCAGTCCAGTCAGCGCCGATGCGGAAGCCTTCGAAGGGACGGAATGTTACGCCAACAGCGCCGGTAGTTTGAGCCGAGCCACCAACTTTCACGCCTTTTTGGTTGAGGGTTGCGTGAGCGTGGTCTTCAGCGAGGATGCCTGAGGCAACAACGCCTGAGAGGTTTTTAAGAGGCTCACCGTTTTGGTTGTAGAAGTAACCTACAGCGTTGCTATCCCAGATGTAGTCGCCGAGAGAGAGCATACCGTTAACTTCAAACCATTTAACGGGCACGTAAGTGAAGTTGAATTCGAGACCCATATGGCGAGCATCAACACCGCCCATGTTCATGTAGTAGCGGTCGCCGGCATGTTCACCGGTTTCGATTGTACCTGAACGAGTGGTAGTTTTGTCGAGCCATTTGGTGTAGTATGCGTTAGCAGTAGCAGAGAACATGCGCGAGCTGTAACCGTAACCAAGCTCAAACGACATAACTTTTTCGTTGAGGGGGTTGGGGTTTGCAGCGTTGCTCACTGATGAGCTAAGGAATACGCCTGATGAGAAGAATGGCGCACGGCTGATGTAACCAACATTTGCATACACGTTGTTGTGACGGTCGAAGTTGTAGTTAGCACCAAATTTAGCAGTGCCGCCGATGAAGTTGTAAATTTTCGATTTAGAGTGAGCTTCGTCGTAGTAGTAGTGGTCGATGCGTTGGTAGCTGGTGTTGCTCAATGAACCTGAAAGCACGAGGTTGAGCTTTTTGTTGAACATTGAGTATTCAGCTTGTGCGTAAGCACCTTCTTGTATGGTTTTACCGTCGTAGTTGCGATAAACAATGTCGCCTACGCCAAGTTTTTCGTATTTCCAGTTGGGGTCGGCAGCAGCAGCGTTGTTTTCAACGAGCACGTTTTTACGATAGCTGTCGTCCATGAAGTATTCACCGCCGTAGAGGTCTACGATTTTATTGTTGTGGTGACCGATGTAGTAGCGCACATCAATACCACCGGTGAAGTTGAGTTTGTTGTCGAGGAATTTGTTATTGTAGGTAGAAACCAAGCCATACCAGTTGTGTGAGTTGTTGCTCTGGCTCATAACCATGTTCGAACCGGTAGTTGAAGCGGCGTTCATAGCTTCGATTTGGTCGTAAGCGAAAGTGCCGTCTTCGTTGCGGAAAAGAGTGTTTGCAACACCGTTAGTAGCGCCATACCAGCTTGAGTAGCTGAGTGAGTTGCCGTTGTAAGTGCCGCGACCTTGACCGCTGTAACCGCCACCGCTTGCTATTGACATGTAAAGAGTGGTTGACAACGATGATTTGTTGTCGATTTGCCAAGTGTGAGCAAGTGAAATTTGGGGTTTGTGGTAGGTGTTGAGGTTTGAAGTGCGGAGGTTGCCGTTGCTGTCAAAACCGTAAGTGGGGTTGTATTTGTATTTGTCATCGCCACGCATAGCGTTTTTAGCGTATGTTTCATACTCCATGATTGACAAACCGTCCTGGCTAGAACGTTTGTTGTGTTTTTGCGGAGCACCGAAAGCTGTCAATGACAATTGGTGAGCGTCGTTGATGCGCTTAGATACGTTTACGAAGTAGTTGTAAGAGTTAAACCAGGTGCCTTGCACATAGCCGTCGCCCCATTTGCGAGAACCTAACACGGTGATAGCCCAACCGTTTTTCATCAGACCGGTTGACACTTTCATACCGATATTGTTCATGCCGTCATTACCAAGGCCGTACCACACAGAGCCGCCTTTTTGAGCGTCGAGTGAACGGGTGGTGATGTTGATTGTACCGCCAACTGAGGGAGCCGAAAGGATAGCAGCACCGAGACCGCGTTGGGTTTGGATGTTTGAAGCTACGTCGCTGAGACCTGCCCAGTTGCTCCAATAAACACCGCCCCACTCCATATCGTTGATGGGAACACCGTTAACGAGAACTGCAACGTTGGCGCTTTTGAAGCCACGCATGTTGATTTTTGCGTCACCAAAACCACCGCCATCTTTTGTTGCCCAAACACCGGGGGTTGTTTTAAGGATTTCAGGAAACTCTTGGTTGCCGAGTTTAAGGTCGATGTCAACGGCATTGATTTGTGACAGAGCGACAGGAGTTTCACGAGTGCGAGCGAGTGACTGTGTGATAACAAAGTCTGCAAGCATTTCGGTTTGGGGTTCAAGAGCAATCGTGCCCATTTCGGCTTTCGGAGCCAGAACGGCATCCTTATAGCCAATAAAGCTGATTGTCAACGTTTTGGCTTTTGCAGGTACGCTAACGTTAAATGCGCCGTCAACGTCTGTTGTGCCAAGTGCCTGACCATTAGTGACTACAACGCCGGCGCCGATAATGGGCTCGCCGGTTTCGTCAACTACTGTTCCGTGGCATTTGAGGGTGCTGTTTTGCGCCAGCGCAACGCTAACGCTCATACATAACACCATGAAAACAGAGATAAGCTTTCTCATTACAGTTTTACAAATTAGTTATATAAATATTGTTAATGATGAAATAGGCTAAGTTTAGTTTAGATATAGGTTCTGTTAATTATGTGCAAAGATAACTAAAAACGCTAACATACAAAAACTTTCGGCAAAAAAAGTAGCAAAAAGTAATCGAAATATAGTAACAGAATTGAGATAACTGAGGCTTTTTTTGTAAATTTGCGCATAATAAATCAAGAGTCTCAACAATGAAATCTGTATTAATAATCGGTGCCGGCGGCTTTATCGGCGGCTTTATTGCTCAGCGTGCGCTGCAAGCCGGATACAACACGTTTGTTGGCGTGCGCAAATCAACTTCGCGCAAATATCTGAGCGACGAACGCCTGAATTTTGTGGTGCTCGACTATTACGACTCCTCACAAGTGGAGCAAACTCTCACCGCTGCCGCACCCTCGCCCAAAGGCTGGGACTATATAATCTGGAACCTCGGCGCCACAAAGTGTGCCAACTTCCAAGATTTTAACAAGATAAACTATCGCTATATTGCCGACTTTGTTGCCGTGCTCAAAAAAATCGGCATGGTGCCGGAGAAATTCTTATATATGAGTTCGCTGAGCGCATTGGGCATGGGCGACGAAAAAACATACGCACCGCTCACCTCACAAACTCTGCCCAAACCCAACACGCGCTATGGCTTGTCGAAAATCAAAGCCGAGATGCACCTCGAGATGCAGAGCGATGTGCCATGGATTATCTTCCGCCCCACCGGTGTGTACGGCCCTCACGAAAAAGACTATCTGATGATGATACAGTCAATCGACCGTCATTGCGATGTGTCGATGGGCTTCAAAAAGCAGATGCTCACATTTATATACGTGGAGGATTTGGTAGAGGCTATGTTTCAGTGCCTTGCCGCCGACAGCGCAAAAGTAGTGCACAAAAAGTATATCATCAGCGAAGACCGCGCCTACACGCAAAAAGAATTTCGCAAAATCGTGGCACATCACTTAGGCACGAAATTTGTTGTACCTATTTGTCTACCGATGTGGATGGTTTACGTGGTGTCGGTGGTATGCGAAAAAGTCGCTGCCGCACAAATGAAAGCATCTACACTCAATCGCGATAAATTCAAAATCATGAAACAGCGCAACTGGAATTGCGACATCACCGATGCCAAGCGCGACTTTGGCTTCAACCCGCAATGGTCGCTCGACCGCGGCATCGCTGCTACGGTTGCTGCATATAAAGAACTTAAAACAAACAAAACATTATGAGTAAAGATTGTACACCCGTATTGCTGCTCACAGGCTACCTTGGCAGCGGCAAAACTACTCTTCTTAACCATATTCTCGGCAACGAACGTGGCATCAAATTCGCTGTTATCGTCAACGACATCGGCGAAGTGAACATCGACGAAACACTCATCCGCAAAGAAGGTATCGTGGGCAAGAAAAACACCGACGACCTCGTTGCATTGCAAAACGGCTGCATCTGCTGCACACTCAAAATGGACCTCGTGGAGCAGCTCAACGACATTTGCAAAATGGGCATGTTCGACTATATCGTTATCGAAGCCAGCGGCATCTGCGAGCCCGAGCCTATTGCTCAAACCATCTGCTCAATGCCTCAATTGAGCCTCAAATACGGCAACCTCAGCAATCTGCCCAAACTCGACTGCATCGTCACCGTGGTCGACGCTCTGCGCATGCAAAGCGAATTTGCCTGCGGCGACAGCCTCACCCGCAAAGGTCTTGACGAAGACGACATCGAAAACCTCATCATACAGCAAATAGAGTTCCGCAACGTAATCTTGCTCAACAAAATTTCTGAAGTCAGCGCCGACGAAGCTACTCGCATCAAAGCCATCATCCGCGCCATCCAACCCAAAGCCAAAATCATTGACTGCGACTATGCCAACGTTGATATTGAGCAAATCATCAACACCGGCATGTTCAACTTTGGAGCCGTAGCCACCTCGGCAACATGGATCAACGAGCTCGAGCGCACACCCACCGAGGAGGAAGAGCACGAAGCTCACCACCATCATCATCACGACCACGACGAAGATGATGATGACGATGACGACGACGAACATGAGCACGAACATGGGCACGAACATGGGCACCACCATCATCACCACCACGACCACGACGAGGGCGAAGCCGAAGAATACGGCATTCAAACATTCGTTTACTATCGTCGCGGTGCATTCGACATCAACAAATTTGACTATTTCGTAGCCAAAAAATGGCAAAAAAATATCATCCGCACAAAAGGTCTGGTTTACTTCTCAGAAAACACCGACATGTCGTACCTCTTTGAGCAAGCCGGCGTGCAGAAAAAGCTCACCGAGAGCGGCTTGTGGTATGCCACAGCTCCCGAAGACGAGCTCAAACAAATGATGCTCGACGAACCTGGATTGGCTCGCGACTGGGACCCCGTGTACGGCGACCGCATGGTGAAACTCGTATTCATCGGCCAACACCTTGACCGCGAAGCACTGACACGCGATCTCGACGCTTGTTTGGCGTAATTTTCAAACAAAATTCACAATTTTTACGATAATTCTTGTCAATTAGCAAATTGCTTGCTATATTTGCAAACGTATTGCAAAACAAACGTTTAACAACAAATTAATTTTTACTATGAGCAAATTACTTAGCGAATTCAAGGAGTTTGCCATGCGTGGCAACGTAATTGACATGGCTGTCGGTGTTGTTATCGGCGCAGCTTTTGGCAAAATTGTCACCTCGTTGGTTGACAATATCATTATGCCTGTTGTTGGTGTTATCACCGGCGGCATCAATTTCTCTGAAGAAGCCATAGTCCTCAAAGAAGCCGTAGGCGAAGACCCTGCCGTGCTTCTCTCGTGGGGCGCATTCGTGCAATCAATCGTTGACTTCCTAATCATTGCATTCTGCATCTTCCTTGCAATCAAAGGCATCAACAAACTCAGCCGCAAGAAAGAAGAAGAGCCTGAAGCTCCCGCAGCCCCCGCAGGCCCGACACAAGAAGAATTGCTAACCCAAATCAGAGATCTTCTTGAGAAAAAACAATAATGTCACAACCCTCATAAAGCCCATCTTCCTGATGGGTTTTATGGGTTCGGGCAAGACCACATTGGGCCGCGCGCTACACAAGGTCTCGGAAGTCGACTTCATTGACCTTGACGACGCCATCGAAGAGCGTGCCGGCAAAACCATAAAAGAAATATTCGCCGAGCAAGGAGAAGCTGTCTTCCGCCAACTCGAAAGCGAAGCTCTTGCCGACGCAGCAAAACGCGGCGGCATAGTGGCTTGTGGCGGTGGCACACCATGCTTTGGCAACAACATGGAGCTCATGAACAGTGTGGGCGTGACCGTATGGTTGCAAGCGCCCATAGATTTGCTCGTAGAGCGCCTGATTATTGCCGCTGACCGACGTCCGCTCATTGCCGGCTTGACGCACGAACAATTGCGCGCCTTTGTAGCTAAAACCGTAGAGGCACGCAGCGAGCAATACAGCCGCGCACAAGAGCGCTTCGACGCCTCCGACCTCGACACTATCGAAGGCATTGCCCGCTCGGTAGACTCATTCATAACTCGCTTTTTCGTATGATTGAACCCACACCAACCCCCACGCCGCTTGAGCAGCTATTCAACATTGCCATGGGCCGCAGATCTATCACTTTGGGATTGCCGGCAATAAGCGCTACCGGCGACCACCGATTTGCACTCACCCCCGAAGGCGCAGCTATGCTCATTGAGCGTGGCATCACGGTGTGCATGGAGCGCGGCGCAGGTCGCGCCATCAACTATCCCGACATACGCTATTCATCAGCCGGCGTGCAGATTGTCACTCGCGCCGAAGCCTTTGCTGCCGACATAGTGCTCAACTTGTCGCCAATCACACCTGTCGACGCACACATGATGCGCCGCGGTGCCTTATTGCTGACTATGCTCAACCCGGCAACACAGGACCAATCGGCGGTGCAGATGCTGCTCGAAAAACACATCTCGTCGATAGCCATCGACCTGGTGAAAGACCTCAACAGCAACAGCACTTTTGCCGACATTATCAACGAAATTGACGGACGTGCCACAATAGCCGTGGCATCGAGCATACTCGCAAACCGCCAGTACGGCAAAGGCATACTGCTTGGCGGCGTGGCGGGCATTATACCTTGCGAAGTGCTAATCATCGGCGCCGACATTGCCGGCATAGCCGCCGCACGCTCAGCCCTTGGCATGGGCGCTTTGGTGCGCATGTTTGACGACAATATATACCGTCTGCGCAACGCCACACAAACACTCGGCCCCGGTCTGGCAACATCCGCCATGCTGCCGCACGTGCTGTCAACGGCCTTGCGCACAGCCGACGTGATTATAGCCACACACATTGAGCGTCCGTGCATATTCGATCAAGACTCCGTGCGGTTCATGAAAAGCAGCGTGATTATTTTCAACCTCGACAAGTCTGCGAACGTATTTCCGAGTCTGCCGATAGTAAACCTGCGCAAAGTAGACAACCCGGTGATGCAGACCGCTCGCAGCCGTCGCGTGTGCTTTGTGAACGTGGCAGGCACAGTGCCACGCACCTCGGCAATGGCGCTGAGCAACACACTCATCACACTGTTCGACGATATGCTCAACTGCGGTGGCGGCATCGAAAATGCCATAAAGCTGCTGCCGGGCTTGCAATGCGGAGTCGTCACTTTTATGGGCAGAATTGTGAACGCCCAAATAGCCTCAAATCTGCGAATGAGGCATGTTGATATTAACCTATTACTGCAATACTCTTAAAAATAATGGCTCAAAAAGGTAAATTTTATGTTGTGTGGGAGGGGCGTGCCCCGGGCATTTATGAAACATGGGAAGAATGTAAAGCACAAGTCGACGGCTGTCCCGGCGCGCGCTATCGCGCATATCCCGATGCCGAGTCGGCAACAATAGCCTTTCGCGGCGACCAAAACGAAGAGCTTGGTCTTTACCGCGCAATAGCTCAGCACACTGCAAGCGTTGTAAACTATGAGGCTTTTCCCGAGATACGTCTCGACGCTATCGCTGTAGACGCTGCATGCTCACGCAACCCCGGACCTGTGGAGTATCAAGGCGTGATGGTGGGCACCGGCGAGACAATTTTCCGTGTCGGTCCGCTTGCCGGAGGCTCAAACAATATCGGTGAATATCTTGCGATAATACATGCTGCGGCGCTGCTGCAAAAGCGCGGCGACTTCAACACGCCAATCTACAGCGACAGCCGCACAGCGCTCGCCTGGCTTCGTGCCGGACACAGTCGCACAACAATTAAGCCAAACGCCAACAACACGCGCATCATCGAAGTGCTGCGCCGCGCCGACATCTGGCTATCGCAAAACCGCATACTCAACCCCATCATCAAGTGGCAAACCGAGCTCTGGGGCGAAATCCCCGCCGACTTCGGCCGCAAATAACCCGCAGTTATTGGTTTTCTTCGGGGTGCTTGAGGTAGTATTGCTCGAGCATGTGGTGGAGGTCGAAGTAGTGCTCTGAGGTTTGATCGCCTTTCTTGTTGCGGACGGTCAATTTTTCATAGTAGGGTTCATGAAATTCCTGGCCCTCGACGCTGCCGCCCGAGAGGTTGAAGAAGTCGAACTCGTGGCTGGGATACACAACGACCCACGCTCCTTCGGTGTCGGCACCGGTGCCCGAAGCGGCAATGGTGAGCAGAAGGTGGTCGAATTTGTGTTTCCAGATTTTGGCGAGATTAAACTTTTTATTTTGCTCGTAGACGTACACACGATACATGAGTTGGCGCAAGTCAAGCGGATTGTTCTCCAGGCTTTTCTTAGCGAGGTCTTCAATCTGAGAGCGCTCCGAGCGAGTGAGATTTTCTTGCTTATAGTATAAGTGTTCCACCTCGCGAAGCTCATCCTGATAGGGGTTTGCACGATAGGGATTATAGTCTTCCTGAAACATAGTGCCGTAGTAGAAATACTTATAGTCGTCGGCAGTCATCACCGTGTCATTGCTCATGAACATGGCGAGGAGTTTAGGGTAGTAATATTTTGAATTGGGGTCGGTAGACTCTTTTTTTATGCTTTGCATGTCGGGATGCTCTGACTTGATTTTTTGAGCAGAGAGGCCGAATGTTATACAAAGGGTAGTTAATATTAAGGTTATATATCGTGTCATAGAGTTTTAAAATTTAAGAGATGATTTGAATGAGAGAGGCCCCGATCATCGACATTGTCACGATAACCGGCAACGCCTTCGCCGCAAAATAGTTGAAAAACTTTGACGAGGGAAATTGCATGGCATGTCCGGCAGGTGTGCGGGCAAAAGCTATGGCTGCACAAAGCGAGCCGAGAGCCGCACCCAAAATTATGCCCGACATCGTGTTTAAGAGCATACCCAACACCATGCCTACTATTGCGCCGCCACCGATATATGCCACACCGAGGCGCGACTTGGCAACCTCAACGGGCAACATATAAGTTATGGCGAGGCTCAAAGCCGTGGCTATGCCCCAAAAGACGTATGATTGAGTGGTGAATATTGCTGCATTGCTCATGCCACAAGCTATCATCGACATATATGCTACCAATGCTGCCGGCAGACGCGGCACAAAACATGCAACAGCAGCTGCTGCCATGAGCATGCTACCGAGCACTAGCAATGATAGGATGATTTCGGGTTGAACCATGTGGAGGGCATTTAGACTTGTGTTATAATGCAAAAGTAACAAAAAAAATAGCTGCAACACAACACCCCGTCTCGGTTTTATGATTATTTAAATAAATCTGTAAAAATTGAAAAGCCACGACTGCGGCATCATCTCAGCGTCACTATGCCAGGAGTGTAGATGCTGAGTCGAAAGTCGGGAGCCGTGGCAACGACGTGCTCGGTGAGCTGACTTTGCACTGCCGAAAATGCCGTCCAATCGTTATTGGCTGAGTAGCACCATATTTGCAGCGGCACGCCGTCGCCGTCGGGCTGATTGACGCGCACCATGATGCGCTGCTGTTGCGCCACCAGCGGATGCCGCAGCAAATAGGCGTAGAGATAAGCGCGAAACAGGCCAAGATTTGTCTCTATTGAGCCGTTGGGCGTGTGTATGCCGGGGTTGTAGGTGGCAGTCTGTCCGGGCGGCAAGGCGTCGATAAAGTCGTGCAAGATGGGGTATCGCTCAGCCATAGCGCTGACAAATTGCGGTGTGGCGGGCACAACGTCGGCATAGCGAAAAGAGAATGTGCGCATCACCTCTCGCACGCCGCTCTCGCGCATACTGCGATAGTTTTGCACCGCTGTTGAGACAATTGTGTATGGCGGTATCATGATAGTTGTGAAATCGAAATTGAGCACTTTGACCGTAGACAGCGACACGTCTTGCACTATGCCGTTGGCAGGCGTTGACGGCACACAAATCCAGTCGCCCACGCGCACCATATCGTTTTGCGACATCTGTATGCCCGCCACAAAGCCCAGCATACTGTCTTTGAATATCAGCATAAGCGCCGCGGCAAAAGCCCCGAGTCCGGCAAGCAAAGCGCCGGGCGATTTGTTGATAATCACCGACACAACAAGTATCGCCACAATAGCCCACACCGCACCGATAGCAATGTAGAGAATGCCTTTTATGGGTAGATTGCGTGTGTTTTGCCGCTCGTTGTAACGGTTGAACACAAAGGTGAGCACCGCAATCAAGCCTATGGCTACCGACACGGTGGTGTATATGAGCACCGTGCGCCATATAACCTTAAAAAGCAGCGAATTGTCGTCGTAGAATGCCACGGGGATTAGAGCCAAGGCCACCAGCGGCGGTATCACCTGCGAGCAGCGCATCAACGTGCGTTCGCGCATCAGAGCCGCGCCAAGGGCACTGTGTCGCCGGTCAACAATACATTCGGTAGTAAAAAGAGTGAGCTTGCGCACCGTCCAGCCAAGGCCGAGCGCCACGCAAGCCACAACAGTGACATAAGCCACAGTTTGCATATCCTCCGAGCAACCGAGGCCCGAGGCAGCAAGAAACAATTGTATTTTATGCAGAAGCCATACGGCAACTTTGTGCGACGCTATCATAGGCAAAAAATTTGCCGTATAAACGCATCAACACAGGTCTTTGTTCGAGTTGCCGCGTTAGAAATTGCGACGCACTATGCGCGAAATAGCGATGATGTTGAGTGTGGTCACAAACAATATTATCACCACGCCGGTTATAGCTGCCGGGAGCACAGAGCCCGAAGCCACGCCAATCTCCTGCAAGCGCGGCTGCCACCACGATGCGCCAAGCATCATTATAATCTCAGAGAGCACAAGCACCGTGCCATTCACAATCATCACGAGCATGAAATACGGGCGTGCCACCTGCGACGGTGCATAGCCCAGCAACATCAAATCGTGCAATTTCTGGCGGTTCTTTTGCAGCAAGAGATAGATGCTGAGCATAAGGATGAAGAATGCCAGCACAGAAATTATAGCGCCGATAGCCACAACTATCGAGGTGACAACGGTGAGGAAGTATGATGCCTTTGAGTTGTCGGCCTTATCGCCGGCAATCTCGTAGCCGTTGCGCGACATATAGCGTTCGATGTCGGGGTCGCCGGGTGTATTCACCTCCACTATCAAGCGCGACGGGTCGGGCAGCTCTGAGGCGCTGAATTGCTCGTTAGCCCAGTCCATAAAGTCCTGCGGCACGGCAATAGTGTTGAGGCGCGACGAGAAGCCCACAATGCGTGCGGGGAGTGTGGCATTGTGTCCGTTGCCGCTGAGTTGCACCGACAAGGGCACATTGCCTATGAGCGACTCGCTGAGCTGCGGCAGTCCGCGGCTGGCTGCAAAGCCGAAGTTGTAGAGTGCAAGATAGTCTTTCGACATAATCACCGGCACTACGGGATTTTGCGGGTCAAACTTCCAATCGTCGGGAGCGATATCGAGGAAATTATCGGGTATCGACTCAAAAAACAAGAATGTAGACATGCCGTTGCCACTGAAGTCGATTGACATCTGCACGCTGAAGTTGGCGGCGGTAAACTCGCCTACCTCGCGCACCCAGGGCTGGCTGCGCAGACGCGACACCTCGCGCTCGTCGAAGGTTGTAGAGCCGCCGATGCCGAGAGTGTTGATTGTAGACACTTGTTTTGAGATGATGATATAGTCTTTGTTGACAAACGAGTCGTCCGACTCAAAAGCCGACTGCACATCGCCATAAAAGCGTATGGCGCAGAGCACAATAGCCAAGCCCACAAGGTTGGCAATGGCATAGCCGAAAATTTGGCCTGCCGATATATTCTTTTTTAATAATTTCCAAACCATAACATTAAAGCTTTACATGTTGAGCTTCTTTGAGCAGCAGCGGGTTGCCCACCGAAGTGGTGATGATGCCGGCATGGTTTTCGTCGGCCACACGCTTAACCATTGATGCAACGATATTGTTGTTGCGAGTGTCGAGGTGGCTCACCGGCTCGTCGAGTATGATGAAGTCGAAAGGCTGACACAGCGAGCGCACAATTGCCACGCGCTGTTGCTGACCTATTGAGAGGCGTGCCGCCAATTGCCCGGCTTTGTTGTCAATCTCGAGCTCGGCAAGCAGTTGCAGTATCTCACGCTCGGAGTATCGGTCGGTGAGACGGTTTTTAATCATAATATTTTCTACGGCAGTGAGCTCGGCAAAAAGGCGCATCTCCTGCGGCAGAAGGGCAAGGTGGCGACGGCGTATTTCGCACCAATCGGCCACGGTGAATTGACGTATGTCGGTATCGTTAAACTTGATACTGCCAAGATAGTCACGGCGATTGCCGTAGATAAACGAGCACATCGACGATTTGCCGGTGCCCGACTCGGCCTCAACCATATAGCTGGCACCGCGGTCAAACTCCACGTGATGCAGCCACAGCTGCGAATTTACCACGGGCACATCGTGCTCGGCGCCGGCAAAAACGCGAGGCAAGGCATTTATCAGGGTTATCTTATTTATTTGTTGCATTTTGTATATATCTTACGCATTTTGCATTATATCAACGAGCACCTCAACAAAGCTCTTCTTTGAGTTTGTGAGGGTGATTTTTGCTTCAAATTGCGACTTGTCGAGCGAGAAACGCACGTCGGCGCCAAAGCTACCGCGCACGGCCTTCATGAGATTGCTGTCGGCAGGCAAGTTGAGCACAGCCACGGCAAATTTGCCCTTAAACATGTCGGGGGTAAATGCGGTGACGGGCGTGGGGTCGATTTCGGTGTTTGAGAGCAAGAGCACATCGCCGTCGGCTTTCATCACAAAGTTTGTGTAGACTGGAATGTTGTAGCCATCCTCCCAGGGCTCAAGGTTAGGATTTTCGCGATAAGATGTCACCATCTTAAAGCGCAACTCATCGCCCGACACATGCTTAGTCACCGTGGCATCGCCGCTAAACTCCAGCAGCCCGGCAAACGAGTTGAGGGCTTGTCCGGCTTTTCCGGCCTTGCAGTCGATGGCGAGCACAAGGTGCATATTGTTTGTGGGTGCTTCGGCAATTTTAGCCATATCGTCGGTATTGACACCGGCGGCAAGCATCATTGAGCCTTCAAAATTGTTGAGCCACTTTGTCACAATGTCGCCGCCAAAACCGGTGATGCTGTGACCTATCATTTGGGTTATGATTTTAGCATTAGCTATGCCTAAGGCCGCAACATCGTTGTCGGTGGCATATTTGAGCAGCGACGAATTGAACGAGCCGTCAAGACCTTCGATGTTGAACGTCTTGCCGTCTTGAGTGAAAAATTTGCCGTTGAGGGTGGCGGTGCGGTCTTTGATGGTGAATGTTGCGCCGACAATAAGCTTGCGGGCCACGGGCAGCATGTTGCCGAGCATGATTGTTTGCGGGCGTGTCTGCTCCCAAAAATCGGCTTCGTCTATGCGGTCTTGCGCAATTTGGCACACATCGCTGAGGTTGAACATCGCTGAAAGCACGTCACCGTTGTCAAGATATTTGCACTTCCAATCGGCAAAGGCTTTATCTTTGGCACTTGCTTGCCAATCGTTGACGACGCGTATCGACTCATCAACCGACAATTCTTTGCCGTTGTTTGAAGCGATGAAAGCAAGGTCGTCGCGCACGAGTATCGACAAGTCGGGGCCGGCGAGAGTCACAAAGCCATCCTGCTTGCCTTTTTTAAAGTTATATTTATCAACAAAAAAGTCTGAGAAATCGCCGGTATCTTTCACCGAGAAAATGCCGAGCGTCTGCACGTTGCCGTTCTCAGAGATATTGACGGCAAGCACGGCATTCGACCAATCGAAACCTTCGGCATCGAGCAAATCGTTCACGTCATTGCGATAGGCTGAAGGCAGCGCAGCAATAAGCTTTTGCATATAATCAGAGGGCTTAACCTTTCCGTCGCTGTCAGCTTTGCTGTCGGTGACCTCTAGCATCTGATGCAAATCTCCGGCAAAAACGAAATCAACATCGTTTGACACATATTGCTGAAGTTTGTCGGTTATAGTGCTCTCTTCGTGTGAACATGCTGTCAAAATGGCTACCAAAGTCACAAGGAGCATGCGAATGCAGTAATACTTTTTCATAACCTGATAAGAAGTTTAAATTCGGCTGTAAAATTATATAATTTTTTTGATAGGATAAATAATTGTAACAAAAAAAGTTGCGTTTTGTCACATTTCCTCTCTAAAATTGTATGGAAGCACCCGGAAGGGGCTTAATCACACGACGATGCGATACGCGCATACCTTTGTAGGTTCGGTATACACGTTGCAGTGACACCCCTTAGGGCACGGTGAATAGTGCTGATTATGAGCGGGGGGTGAGGGTGATGAGGGGCACGAGCATTTCTTCGAGCGAGATGCCGCCGTGCTGGAAGGTGTCAGTGTAATACTGCACGTAGTAGTTGTAGTTGTTGGGGTAGGCAAAAAAGTCGCGCTGCGAGGCGAAAATATAGGTTGACGATACGTTTGGCGATGGCAAGCCGAAGCGTTCCGGGCGCTTTATTTCGTAGACTTGGCGCTGGTTGTAAGCCAAATTTTTGCCTACTTTATAACGCAAATTTGTGTTGGTGGCCTTATCGCCTACCACTTTTATGGGATTGCTGACGCGAATTGTGCCATGGTCGGTGGTAAGCACGATTTTATATCCTTTTTCTGCTATCTTCTTAAACAAATCTATGGCTATAGAGTGTTTGAACCACGACTGTGTGAGCGAGCGGTAGGCGGCATTTGTGCCTGCCAATTCGCGTATCATCTTCGACTCGGTGCGGGCATGGCTGAGCATGTCGATAAAGTTGAGCACTATAACGTTGAGGTCGTTATTCTCGAGCGAATTGAAGTCGCGCAGCAGACGTTCACCGGCTGTGCTGTCGTTAATCTTGTTGTAGCTGAAGCGACACTGACGGCGGTAGCGTTTGAATTGTGTGTCAAGCAGCGGCGACTCGTTGAGATTTTTGCCCTCTTCAGAGTCTTCGTCAACCCACAAATCCGGGAACATCTTGGCGATGGTTACCGGCATAAGGCCCGAGAAGATGGCATTGCGCGAATATTGCGTGGCTGTCGGCAAGATTGATGTGTAGAGCTCTTCGTTGAAGGTAAACATGTCAGACAGCAGCGGCTTTACAACGCGCCACTGGTCGAGGCGGAAGTTATCAATGAGGATGAAGAATACTTTTTCGCCGTTGTCGAGAAGGTCGAACACTGTGTGTTGCAACACACGCGGACTCATCAGGGGCACACCGTTGCCGGGAGTCGGCGGCACATCTCCCCCACTCACCCAGTCTTCATAGTTGCGGCGCACAAACTTGTTGAACTCGTTGTTAGCCTCAATTTTCTGCATATCGAGCAGCTGGTCCATATTTGTGTCGGTATCGCTGAGCTCCATCTCCCAAAACACGAGCTTTGAGTAGATGTCGTACCAATCGTCGATTGTCGATGCCGAGTTTATCATCATAGAGAGGTTTGAGAACTCGCGGCGATAGTCGGTGGTAGCCTGTTCGGCAACAAGCTGGTCGCTGTGCAGATGTTTTTTGAGTGCTATGAGTATTTGGTTGGGGTTAACGGGCTTGATAAGGTAGTCAGCAATTTTGTTGCCCACGGCCTGGTCCATGATATTCTCTTCCTCGCTCTTGGTAATCATAATCACGGGGATATGCGGTTGCACTTGCTTTATGCGCGAGAGAGTTTCGAGTCCGGTGAGGCCGGGCATATTTTCGTCGAGAATGATAAGGTCGAACGTATCGTTTTCAACCATATCAAGTGCGTCGCGGCCATTGTTTGCAGTGACCACGTTATAGCCTTTTTTACGAAGGAAGAGAAGGTGCGGCTTCAGAAGATCAATTTCGTCGTCGGCCCAAAGGATATTAAATTGCATGACTAATAATATTTATTGCTGTTGTTCGAGCTCGGCAGCGGCTTTGTCCGCCTCGTCGAGAGTTTCAATCTCGGTGTAGGGCAGAATGTCGGCTTGAGCGTCCTTATAGTTTTGCTCCTCAAGGAAGCGGAAATAGTCGTCGAGGGTGCCGCCCGAGTGCAGCAGCTCGTTGAAGTTGGGCACACTTATCACCACGGGGCGCACTCCTGCCGGGAGTTTGAACTCGGTGGATGCAGCCATAACGCGGCGGTAGTGATTAAGTTCGTCAAGATTTTCGAAATCTTTGACGAGTATCATGCCGAGGCGGCCAAAGTTCATCTGCTCAAGGTCGAAATCTTTAACCACGAACGAGCGGAAGTTGTGGCGCGCAATGTTGTATAGCAACTCGTTTGAGCTGACCTTGTCGGTGGGGAAGACAAAGACGAGCAGCTGACGGTCGGCGGGGTTGAGCGCAAAGTTGAGGCTGTCGGGAGCCAGAGACGTTGAGTCGTTGCTGAATTTGATGTCCCAAATCATGCCGCGCATATTCTTGCCTCCCGAGCCGGCTTGCAACTTGCGTCCCTGAGCCATGCCTTTGAGCCATGCCGAGACGGTGGGCGTGAGGTCGGTTTGCGGATAGCGTTCGAGCAAGGTGCGCAGTGTCGAATTAAATTCGTCGGGCTTGCGTTCGGTGACATACGACAATGCTTCGAGGAACATAAATTTGGGCATGAGTGCTGTCATGGGATAGCGCTCAGACACGTCTTTGTATATGCCGTGCACCTCGCTGTTGCGGTTATCCATATATGCGTCGAAAGCGCTCTCGTAGAGTGCTTGCTGCTCGCGCTCCATGTTGCGCAGATTGTCGATGTAGTCGGGATTTTGCAGCGCAATGCCATATTTTGAGTCGGCAAAGTCGCTGACAATCAGCAAGCGATAATGCTCGGCAAGGTCTGTGCGGCCCATGCGTATGTACATGAGGTAAAGGTTGTAGTACACATCAAGGCGATAGGTGTTGTCGGGATAATCTGTTAGCAAGCGTTGGAACGAAGTGTTTGCGCCGTCGAAGTCGTCGAGTTTATCCTTGAGTATTACGCCCATGTTGTAGAGACCTTCTTGTATCACATCGTGCGCTGTGGCACGTTGCTCGTCGGTTGTGGGTATCTGCTTGAGATAGTATTCGGCAAAGTGCGGGTCGCTTTCTTTCTGCAGCTGTTCTTGCGACACTTGGGCTGTGGTGTCGGCGGGCATTTCGCCGTTTTCGCCGGCTTCTTCAGCCGACTGATTGTCGGCAAGACTCTCCGAGTCGAAGTCGGAGGTGTTGAAAGTTGTCTTGTTGCGGCGACGCCAGTCATCTTCAAGTTTGCGCGAGCCCCAACGGCGTTGGAACTCGGTTTTACCTGCAGCCTTTGCCGCAGCATTATAGAAATACCACGAGTTGTCGGTGTTTATGCTGAACGAGTTGGGATTGTTAGTGTTTGATTGCAAGTTAGAGCCTTGTGCCGATTGGTTTGCAAGATATTCCTGACGTTTTGCCTCTTCAGCCTCTTCTTTTTCCTTCTTTTTGAGGTCGGCAATAATCTTGTTGATAATCTTCATTTGCTCGTCCTGCGAGAGGGTTGATAGGTGCAGCAGCGAGTCCTGCAAGTTCACATTTTGGCTATAGAGGGCAATCTCGTCGAGCACATCGCTGCGACGCTTTATGAGGTCTTTGTCGGGATAGTTGTCGGGGAGCTGCGACACAGCCTCAGAGTAGCAAGGCTGTGCTTTTTCATAGAGACGACGCTCGTAGTAGAGTGCGCCGAGTGTCACTTGTGCAATAGCTTTGTCAATGCCGTTGCGCGTGCTCTTTTTCACGGCTATCTCATAGTTTTCGATAGCGTGTGCGGTGTCGCGGCGCGTGAGATATAGATTGCCTATTGCATAGTAGACTTGGTCGAGATATTCTTTGTTGCGGTCAAAGCGCGTCATGCGCTTCAGTGCTTTCACTTCAGGCTCGATGTTGCTGCCCTCGTACACCTCGCTTTGCTTGATGCGTGCGTTGAATTTTGCACGATAGGGAGCGTTTGCCGAGCCCGACACTTTGCGGAAGGCTTGATATGCGAGCTGACGGTTGCCCAGTCGTTCGTGCAACTGTCCGAGCAAAAAGTTGAGGCGTATCTTTTGTGCGCCTTTAGCCGACTTTGCGGCGTCGGTGAGATAAGGCACGGCGCTTGCATAGTCGTTGCTCTTCACGTAGAAGTCGGCATACACAAAGTTGTAGAGGTCAGTGAGTGTGCCGTTGGTCAGCTCTTCTTTTTTTATGCGCGAAATGATATTTTCACATTCAAACAGCCAATCAAGGCCCAGATATGAGCGTGCCTGCCAAAGCTTAGCCTCGGTGACAGTCTGCGGCAGCCACGAGAAGTGGCGCGAAGTGTAGAAAAAAGTTGACGCAGCGCCAAGGAAGTCGCCGTTCATATACTGGCTGCGGCCCATCATCATCCAGGCATTTTGCAGGAAGGGGTTATACTCTTCGCGCTTCATCCAGGCTTTATATGCGGGGTCGCTTGCTTTGCCGCGTTTTTTGGCGGGACGCTTGGTGATAGAGCGCAGCTGTATTGCTTTTTGCGACTTTTCGATAGAGCGTTTGAAGTCGCCGGCCGGCTGCGTTGCTTTGGCATTGTTTTTTGCCTCGGCGGGGTGCATGTAGACGAAGTTGGTGTAGTCGTCTTCATACTTGCTTTCCATCTCTTCGAGCGTCTCTTTGTAGTGCTTGTCGCCGTTGTAGTAGATATTATAGCGGGTGATGAAAGCCGTGTATTGGCGCGCTGCGGCAGTGTTTTTCTTGCGAGCGTTGCACGCCGTCAGCACTGTCAGCGCCAACACGGCAGCAACAGCAGCAACAGCAGCAAGGAAAACCTTATTTAGTTTGCGATAGTTCATCTATTCTCTTCGGGATAGGAGATGCGCGAGTGATACATTGTGAGTATGCGCTTGACAAATGCTCGCTTGATGGTTGCAACGTCGCGGAACGACAGCGGCGAACCGTTGTGCAAGCCATCGGCAATTTGTCCGTTCACAATCTTGTCAATAAGGTCGGTGACAGCCTTTTGAGTGTGCTCGGTGAGCGAGCGCGAGGCAGCCTCTACCGAGTCGGCCATCATGAGTATTGATGTTTCGAGCGACTGCGGATTGCGGCCCGGATAGGTGAAGGGCTTGGGGTCGACAACCTCATCGGGATGATCGCGGCAATAAGTGATATAGAAATATTTAGCCTTACCGGCGCCGTGGTGCTCGTTGATAAAGTTTTTGACAACGTCGGGCAATCCGGCTTTGTCTGCGAGTTTGAGACCGTCGGTGACGTGGCTTATTATAATTTCGGCGCTCTTGAGCGGCGAGAGGCCGTCGTGAGGATTTACGCCGTGTTGGTTTTCGGTGAAGAATATCGGATTGTTCATTTTGCCGATATCGTGATACATAGCTCCGGCGCGGATAAGCAACTCGTTTGCGCCCACAAGGCGTGCGGCGTCGGTGGCGAGAGTGCTCACGGCAACAGAGTGTTGGAAGGTGCCGGGACATTCGTCGGATAGGCGGCGCAACAGCGGAGTGTTGACGTCGGTTAGCTCAACGAGGGTGATGTTCGACACAAAGCCAAACACGCGCTCAACAACAAACATCAGCACGTAGGTCATTGATGTGAGAATGGCATTGACGGTGAGCAGCGCCATTATGCGCCACGAGAAGTCGTCGAACGAGCCGTTGAACATCAGCTGCAAAGCAATGTACGCCCCCCAATATGCAACGCCAACAAACAGCGAGGTGCGCAGCAATTGCGAGCGTTGAGTGAGGTCGCGCAACGAGAACACGACAGCGCCGGTTGAGGCAAATTGGAGGATGATAAATTCGAGGGGGAAGGATGTTATCGACGAGCACAGCAGCACGGCAATGATTGAAGTCCACAGTGCCACACGTGCGCCGAAGAACACGAGTATCAGCACGGGCACAATAGCCATTGGCAGCACATAAATGCCGGCGGGCAGATAGTTTTCGAATATCGCGGCTATGATGAAGAATATAGCCATAAGTGCAAGGATGAAGAGCACCGAGCGATAATCGGCCCAAATTTTTGGCTCGTAGTGATAGAGATATATCAAAAATGCCGTGAGGAGCAACACCACATAGAGCGCTTGGCCGAGCAGCATCAGCACGTCGTCGCGCTGTGTTTCACTGTTCTGAGCTTCAAGAAGTTGCTCGTAGGTGCGAAGGTTGGTGTAGTCCTGCGGCGAAATGATTGCGCCTTTGTCGATGATTGTCTGTCCGCGCTGTATCACGCCGCGGTCGATAGTGATGAGGGCTTTTTCGTTGGCAAGTATGCGTGTATTTTCGGCTTCGTCGAACACTACCGACGGCACAAGCATAGCTTGCAAGCCCGAGTTTTGCAGCTGTCGCGAGCAGTTGTTGGCTGCAGCAAGCGAGTCGACATGCTGCATCAATGCCGACAAGCGCACAAAGCTGTGTGTTGACACCTCTTGCAGCACTTTGCCGTTGAGCATGCGCATCTTGTTTGCCGAATAGCCTTCGAGGAACGACGGCAGAGTGTCGGAAATCACTCCGGCATTGTACGACGACTTGAGATAGCGACGCAGCGAGGAGTAGAATGTTTGTCGTTTGTCGCCGATAGCGGTGATTTGCGGCAGCGTGTTGGGTATCTGCAGCGAGTTCATGCGCTTTGTGGCAACGTCAACAATAGAGTCAACATTTACCGATGTGCGCATGTAGATAGGCACGAATGAGGCCTGAAGCGAGTCGAGGGCTTGCGACACCGACGCCGAGTCGGGGTGGATGGGCACGTCGAAAGGTGCTATGAGCTTGGCATAATTCCATGGGCGGCCTTGCTCATATTTGTAGTGGCTGGCCTGCGGATGCGGGAAGAAATAAACCACAACCACAACAAAAGCAAAGGCTAAGATGAGGCGTTGCCACAATGTTTTTTCTATTTTGATCATTTGCGATGAATTAAGAAGAGAGGATGTATAAGTTTTTATTGTATGCGTGTGGCATGCTCCACGCCGTCAATGTCGAGCAGTCGCGAACACAAGTCGTTGACCACAGCCACATCTGCCACGCGCACCCATAGGTCGCAGTGGAACACCTCGCCGGTGGCCTCAATGTCGAGGCGGCGCAGGTCAATGCCCATCTGCGTTGATATCATAAGCGTAATTTCTTGCAATATGCCGTGACGGTCTATGCCTTCGACGCGCACATGCGCCTGGAATTTGCCCGACGACACCGCCCAGCGGGTTGAGAGTATGCGCGGGCCGTATCCGGCTTTGAGCACCAGAGCGCGCGGACAGTTGAGTGCGTGCACTATCACCTGGCCGTCGTCGTCGATAAAGCCCATCACCTCGTCGCCGGGTATGGGGCAACAACAGTCGGCAATTTTGAAGTTTGAGCCGTGCTCGTCGTAGCGCAACACGTAAGTTTCTTTTGTGTTGATTTTTTGCGGAGAGTCGCCCGCGGCTGCATCGGCGGGTTGGTCGGCAGTTTTGTCTTTGCCGGCGCCACCGGTGACAAGCTTGTAGGTTGAGCGCAAAAGTTTTTTGAGCGAGCGTTTGGTGCTGTGGGGCACATTGCCGCTCACTTGTGCTGCAGCCTCGTCGGTAAGTTCGATGGTGCCTTTGCCCACGCCGTAGCACAAATCTTCGCGCGAGTCTACGCCGTAAAATTTTATAAGTTGAGCGTTTGTAGCTTGGCTCGACGGCAAGCGATATTTGCGCAAGAATGTTGAGATGAGCTCGTTGCCCTTGGTGATGATGGGCAGACGCTCACGGCGCAGCGAGGCACGTAGGCGCGACTTTGCCTTGGCGGTCTTGAGAAAATCCATCCACGACTCTTGCGGCTTTTGAGTTTGCGAGGTGAGCACTTCCACCTGGTCGCCGCTGCTGAGTTTGTAGTTGAGGGGCACAAGTTTGTGGTTCACCTTACCGGCTATGCAGTGCAAGCCCAACTCTGAGTGCAGGGTGAATGCGAGGTCGAGCACTGTAGAGTCGGTGGGCAGAGTGATGAGCTCGCCTTTGGGGGTAAACACCACAATCTCAGAGGCAAAGAGGTTGAGCTTGAGGGTATCGAGAAAATCCATAGCACTGGGCTCGGGATTGTCGAGAATATCTTTGATGGTGCGCAGCCACACGTTGAGCTCCGACTCTTCTTCGCCCTCGCCGATTTTATATTTCCAGTGGGCGGCGAAGCCTTTTTCGGCAATTTCGTCCATGCGGCGCGAGCGTATTTGCACTTCAATCCAGTTGCCGTCGGGGCCCATCACAGTGAGGTGCAGAGCCTGATAGCCGTTGGCTTTGGGGGTAGGTATCCAGTCGCGGGTGCGCTCGGGGTGAAGTTTGTAGAGGTCGGTGATAGCTGCGTATATGTTCCAACATATCTGTTTTTCGCGTGCGGGGTCGTCACATT
>CAZYNO010000007.1:0-24801 GCA_964648845.1 uncultured Bacteroides sp. | reverse complement strand
GATATATGCTTCGTTTACAGAATATTCCATCGCTGACGCAGATTACAACTATGTGCTATCATCCGTACGCGATGAACTTCCCACAATTTTGAGCTCACCGAATAATAGATTTATTGATTCTATTAACAAGTCGCTTTACAGCAGCAAACGCATTCAGACTATAACGACTGAGACGGTTGATGCCACGACTCGCGAGCAGATGGTTGACTATGCGCAAAAGATGATGGCCGATGCCTCCGACTATACTTTTGCGTTTGTTGGCAATATCGACATAGATAGCTTTAAGCCGTTGGTAGAGCAGTATATTGCTAATTTGCCCACTGACAAATCATTCCCCGTTAGCGAAAAGATTTTGGAAGGCACATCGGTCAAGCTCGGTGTTCACAAAAATGAATTCAGCATGGCTATGCAAACGCCTCAAACTTATATAATGTTTGCCAAGTATATGCAGAAGCCCTACAATATGAGAAATGATATGCTCACAGAGATTGGCGGCTCAATACTTGCCGATCGTCTCCACCATCAAATTCGAGAGGAAATGGGCGCTACATATACTGTTAGCGTCGAAGGCGAACTGCTTGAGCTATCATCTCCGAATGTTATGGTACGCACTATCCTACCAATAAATCCCGACTTTAAAGATAAAGTGATGGCGTGCATCGAAGCCGAGTATAAAAACATGGAAACCACTGTTACCGCAGATGAGTTGCAGACTGCTCGCGAAATTTTGTTGGCAGATCATAAGCGCGATCTCGAAAATAACGAATATTACATGACTATGATTGAGACACAAGTGATTGACGGTGCAGATTTCCATACCGATTACGAAACCACCATCAACAGCATCACTGTTGACGACATTCAGACATTCTTCCGCGAACTCAACGGCTCAAACAACGCCCACACAGTTCTCCTCACTCCCGAAAAGTAATTCATCACAATATCCCGTAAAAAAAATGGCAAATAGCATTTTTCGCTATTCGCCATTTTTTTAGCTTGCCGTCAACTTATTAATAAGTGAAGGTGTACGATTTAGAATAGAGGTCCCATGTTTCAGCGATAAATCCGGGCATGTTTTCAGCGGGGACAACCATTGTCTCTTTCTCGCCGTATTTATACCTAGGATAAACGCTACCGGTTTCGCTTGCATCGTAGTAATAAACATACAAGCCACAGTTGCTGTTGAAGTTGTAATCTTTGCCTGCTTCAATTGCGGGAGCTGAAGCCTTGGGAGTAGCCACTACCTTAAAGTTGTAAGTCTTGGCTATGTTAGAATATTTGTCAACGAGCAAAATAGAGTCATTCTTAGTGAACTTAAGGGTTTCGTCTTTGCCTGTCAAGTAGTAAGTGCAAACAGCAGTGATGTCGAAATAGGTGTAGTAGTCGTCAGAGAGATCAACTTTGTACATAACACCTGCATTGTAAGTAGCAGAAGGTGTGACGGGATCAACGGGGTCGTCGTCATCATCGTCGTCATCGCCGCAGCTTACCAGCGATGCGCTCATTGTCATGCCAATCATGACGGCACAGATAGATAAGAATTTGTTTGTTTTCATTTTGAAATGTAAATAAATGATTGGTTTTAGATTATCAATCGCAAATGTACAAAGTAAGTTTCACAACTGCAAATTTCAGTGAATATTTGTAATATGTACTATTAAACTTTGCGCGATGCATTTTAGACAATGGAACAAGGTCAATTTATTCAAATCATGTATTTTCTAGCAAGAAATATAGACTTGTTTCTACATGATTTGTAAAAACAAAATATTTTCTATACATTTGCAAGCAAAATTAATCATATTTTATGAACAATATTACATACTTACTTGAAGAACAAATCATGAAAAGAATGGTTTCTGACAATCCTTGGTGGGCATCAGACACTATTCCTGAATATTATTCTAAAATGCCTCACAGAGCATATCTTGCTGACTTCTATGGTGAAGTGGCAGACATTGATATGCGAAGAGCAATTATACTAATGGGGCCTCGCCGTGTTGGTAAGACGGTCATGATATTTCACTGCATTGAGCAACTCCTAAAAATTGGCGTGTCCGGTAAGAAGATTATTTATATCTCAATTGATACTCCAATTTATAATAATCTTTCACTGGAAAATCTGTTTCTATACGCACGGATGGCACTAAAGGACGAGGAAAACACTGACGGTTTTTACGTTTTCTTTGATGAAATTCAATATCTTAAAGACTGGGAAATTCATTTGAAATCACTTGTTGATACATATAAAAGCGCTAAATTTGTTGGCTCCGGATCTGCTGCTGCCGCTCTAAAAATGAAAAGCAATGAAAGTGGAGCAGGCAGATTTACGGATTTCTTATTGCCGCCGTTGACATTTAAAGAATATATCAATTTTAACAATATGGAAAATTTGATAGTTCAGTCAAAAAGCACAATCACTCCAATTGATACCTTCGACATAGATACCCTCAACAATCTATTCATCGACTACATTAATTATGGAGGATATCCGGAGGTAGTCTTTTCTGAAAAAATAAGGCAGAACCCCGGACAATACATTAAAAATGATATTATCGACAAAGTTCTTTTGCGCGATTTGCCCAGTCTATATGGAATAACAGATATCCAAGAACTCAATAGGCTTTTTGTTCATATAGCATTTCGCTCGGGCAACGAGTTTTCCTACGAAAACCTTTCATCGGAATCGGGAATTAGGAAAGATATTATTCGGAAATATCTTGAGTATCTCGAGGCCGCATTTTTGATAAAAGTTGTCAACAAGATAGACCAAAATGCCAAGCATCTTAAAAAAGTTATGTCGTTTAAGATCTATCTCACCAACCCGTCGCTACGGTGTGCTTTGTTTTCTCCTGTAACAGAAAATGATGACATGTTAGGAAGCATGGTTGAAACAGCAATTTTTTCACAATGGATTCAAGGTGGAAAATCAGATTTTTTCTATGCCAATTGGACAAAAGGCCGTGAAAAAGGTGAGGTCGATTTGGTATGGCTTAGCTCTGCAACTCAAAAAGCTCACTCAGTCGCGGAAATAAAATGGACTGATAGATTTGCGAAAAATCCTACAGAGCTAAAATCTCTTATCAACTTTGTAAACGCTAATAAAGGTCTAAGTAAAATAATTGTTACCACTAAAACCGAAACATCAAGTTATCGTCTTGACGGAGGAGAAATTATACTTTTCGTTCCATCAGCCATATACTCTTTATGGATTGTAGATTATCTTTTTAATCATAAGCAAATAGACCTGTAAAAACAAGCAAGTTTTTTTTGCTTGTTTTTACATACAGAGTTAGTATGCTGATTTACTGATATTTGCGCTGTAAAATAAGAAACTACACTTTCAATTGCAAAGATACTACGTCTCCAACGGGTGGGTTGACCGCAAAAAGAGGCTGCGTCGGTTTTGACGCAGCCTCTTGTGTGGGGTTTGGAATGTGGGTTAGTCGGTGAGTGGAACGGCGTAGAACGACTGTTTGCCGGTGGGATAGATGCCTTTGATGTACATCACTTTGTCGTCGCTGCCTTTCATTATTGAGTTGTAGATGCTCTCAACGTCTTCGGCAGAGTTGACACGCTTGCCGTTGATTGAGATGATGATGAAACCGTCGCGTATGCCGGCTTCTTTGAAGCGACCGTCTTCGAGACCGCCAACCGAGACGCCGTTGCTGATTTCGAGTTGGTCAAGACGCTCTTTAGGCACTGTAGAGAATGCGCAGCCAAGGCTTACAACCGACTCTGCTTTGGTAACCTTGGTGTCGCCGCTCTTGTTGCGGAGTGTCACGCTCTTGGTGTAGGTTTTGCCGTCGCGCACATATTTGATTTCTACATTGTCGCCGGGGCTGAACTTAGCCACAGTCTCTTGCAGACGTGCAGTGTTGGGAGTTTCGTAGCCACCTATAGCAATGATGATATCGCCTTCTTTCAGACCGGCTTCGCGAGCTGCCGAGCGATCTTCAATTTCGGCAACATATATGCCGGTAGTTGTGCCTTTAATTTTCTTTTCGCTGATGAGCTCGGGAGTAAGCTCGGTGAAGTGCACGCCAAGATAAGCGCGCTGCACGGTGCCATATTGTTTGAGGTCGTCGATGACCTTGCTCACAATTGATGAGGGGATGGCAAACGAGCAGCCCACATAGGTGCCGGTTTGCGAGTAGATGGCAGTGTTTATGCCCACGAGCTCACCTTTGAGGTTGACAAGCGCGCCGCCCGAGTTGCCTTGGTTTACGGCAGCGTCGGTTTGTATGTAGCTCTCTATGCCGTTTGTGGCTTGCGAGCCTGTAGTGGTTGAGATGTTGCGAGCTTTTGCGCTGACAATGCCCGAGGTGACTGTTGAAGTGAAACCGAAGGGGTTGCCAACGGCAAGCACCCATTCGCCAACTTTGAGAGCCTCACTGTCGCCGATAGGGATGCAGTGCAAGTCGGGAGCATCGATTTGAATGAGCGCAAGGTCGGTGGTGGGGTCGGCACCAATAACTTTGGCGTTGTAGTTGCGGTTATCGTTGAGAGTAACCTCAAGACGCTCGGCATCGGCAATAACGTGGTTGTTGGTGACGATGTAGCCGTCTTTACTTATAATTACGCCCGAACCGAGGCCTATTTGGCGCTGTTTGGGTTGCTCCTGCTGTTGCGGAGTTTGTTGACGTTGTTGCGGTTGTCCGAAGAAAAAGTCGAAGAACGGGTCGTTAAACATGTTGTTGCCTTGCATAGTGCGCGTGCGCGGAGTGGCATAGCTTTTTACACTGACAACACCGTTGACTGTAGACTCGGCAGCGTTAGTGAAATCATCTTGAGAAATAACGTGCTGAGTGGTAGTGGCAGCCGACGCTGTTTGCGAAGTGATGGCAAGCGTGGTGGCTGCAGATGCAGCTACGGCAAGAATTGTAGCTGCAGAGATTGTTAATACTTGATATTTCATAGCTTTTACGTATGAAGAGATTGGAGAATAATCTTTTTGTTTTTACAATCGCAAATATAGAGCCAAAAAAGAACAAAACGAAAACAAAAAGCTAAACTTTAAAATTATTTTACCGACATGCGGCGCAAGTTCACAATTGTTAGCAATGAAGTCTGCTAAAATTATAAAATAATCAGAGAAAAAGTATTAATTTTGTCAGTGTCATGAATAGACCTCTCAACAAAGTGCATTTAATAGCAATGACACTCGCAGTGATGATGGCTGCGAGCCTGGCATCGTGTCACTCGTCGAAGAGCAATGAGAAGTCGAAACAATCGTCAGCCATAGAGGCGGTAGACAAGGGCGGCAAGAAGAAAAAAGCCGACGGCACGCCACAAAAAGTTGCCGACGCTTTGGTGAGCGAGGCTCGCACGTGGATAGGCACTCCGTATAAATGGGGCGGACACGACAAGTCGGGCGCCGACTGTTCGGGCTTTTTGATGGAGGTATTTAAGGCTGCGGTAGACGTAAAAATACCGCGCACCACAAAAGACCAACGCGAGCAATGCATTGAGGTTGACCGCGACAACATCTCGGTTGGCGACATCATATTTTTCACGTCAAACAAATCGGAAGGCAAGATTGCTCACGTGGGTATGTATGTGGGCGACGGCCGCATGATACATGCATCGTCGAGCCGCGGCGTGGTTGAAGACGACCTCAGCATGAAATACTACATCAATCACTTCAAGAGCATAGGCCGTGTGCCGGAGCTGGCAAAAGCCAACCCCGTGCCAAAAGAAAAGCCTAAAGTGATTGCTCAGACAAAGCCTATAGAATTGGGCAAACCCACAAAGGTTGAACAAAGCAAACCCGCCCGGATTGAACAGAGCAAACCCGCTCAGGTTGCCGACACAGTGCCGGCAGCCAAAGTTGTGCTTAAGACTGACTCGTTAGATGTGAAAACCAACGTCGAGGCGGTTGTCAAAAATGCTTTTGGCAACGCACAAAAAAAGTGAAGATTTTTGTCGGTTAGTTTACGTTAGGCAATGCGGGATGTATTTGCCAAGTGCGGTATGGGTCGCCCATAGCGCGAACAAGGCGATGCCATGTGCGGTCGCCGTGAGTGCTCAGCAACTCGGCAGCAGTGACGTCAACGTCGTTTGCAACAGCCCAAACATTATTTTCAAGTTCATTCTCCAATTGGTCTACGCCCCAACCGCTATAGCCCAAGAAGAAGCGCAGCACGCCGTCAACGGGATAGCCTGAGTTGATATAGTTGACAACAATGTCGAGATTGCTGCCAAGCCAAAGACCTTTGTAAATTTCTTGCGACTCGGGCACTATGTCGTTGCCAAGAGTATGCATAAAAAAGAGACGGTCTTGCGACAGCGGGCCGCCGCAAAACACGGGCACATTCTCATGTCCGCGATTTATTTCGGGCAGAATGTTGTGCAGTTTCAGGTTCGTACGATTGTTGAGCACAACCCCCATTGTGCCCTCGGTTTTTGAGCGGTCGATGACCGAGATGACCGAATGCAAGAAGTAGCTCTCGCGAAGGAAAGGCTCCGCGACCAGCAGCGACCCTTGCAATGCCGGTGTCTTGACAGTAGTGAAATCAAATAAATTAGTTGGTATGGTCTTCATAAAAAGGAGAGAATATGTTTTACGATAGTGATTTCTTTTTATCTAAAACAAAGAAAATATCCCAAGTGTTTGCGAAAAATTAAGTATTTTTGCAGTCGTAAAGTTAATAAACAATTTTGAATGGAGCAAGAATTTTCGTCAACATTACTCGATAATGCTGTAAATGAGTTGTCTCGGCTGCCCGGAATAGGCCGAAAAACGGCTTTGCGCCTGGCTTTGCATCTTTTACGTCAGGACGAAAAAGTTGCCGATGCACTTGGCAATTCGATTATCGACATGCGTCACGGCATAAAATATTGCAAGGTTTGTCACAACATCAGCGAGAGCGAGATGTGCGAAATTTGTGCCTCGCCTCTGCGCGACAGCCGCACGGTGTGCGTGGTTGAGAATGTGAAAGACGTGTTGCTCTTTGAGAATACCGGACAATACACCGGGCTATATCATGTGCTTGGCGGAGTGATTTCGCCGATTGACGGCGTGGGGCCCGACAAACTTGAGATAGACTCGCTGGTGAGCCGCATCGCTGCCGGAGGTGTAGACGAGGTGATACTTGCTCTGAGCGCTACCATGGAGGGCGAAACCACAAATTTCTATATCTATCGCAAGCTCACGGGGCTACCGGTGAAAATCACGCAGCTGGCTCGCGGTGTGTCGGTGGGCAACGAGATTGAATACACCGACGAGATTACACTGGGCCGCTCGCTACGCGACCGCACGCTCTTTGCCGACTCGTTTGCCAATCGCTGAGTCAGTCGTCGCAATCGGTGCGTATGAAGTGGTGATGCGCCGAGCATTCATGCAGATTTACATCCACAATGAAGTGGCGGTTTGCCATGGCGCCGAGTGTGCTCATCTCGTGCGACACAAGGACTATGGTGGTTGTTTTTGCCAATCTTTCTATAATTTTATACAAACGGCTTTCGAAACGCTTGTCGATGTAGCTCAACGGCTCGTCGAGCACAAGCAACTGCGGCTGTGCAATGATTGCGCGGCCAAGCAAGGCACGTTGCAACTGTCCGCCCGACAGCAATCCTATGGGGCGATTGGCGTGCTCCACAAGGTCCATTTCGCGTATAGTCTCGTCAAACAGTTTGTCTTTTTCTTCATTCGTAAGGCCTTTTATGCCCAATAGGCCTGACTTTATCACGTCGGCAACCACCACGGGGAAGTGCGAGTCAATCATGTTTTTTTGCGGCAGATATCCAATGCGCAAGTCGCTGATATTGTGACGCACCGAGCCTTTCACCGGTTTGAGCAAGCCCAGCATTATGCGCAGCAGAGTTGTTTTGCCGCCGCCGTTAGGGCCGGTGATGGCAATAAAGTCGTTTTCGTGCACAATGAGGCTCACATCGCTCAGCACTTGGCGATGCTCCCAGCCCATAGATATATGAGAGAGTGTGATTAGCGGTTTGTTAACGTGTAAGTTCATCTACAATATTTGAAAGTTCGTGACTTAAATCGTATGCTAACGGATTGATTGTGACCATGCGGGCATTGAGCACACTGTTGAGACTTTGAGCCTGACGCGAGTCGTATTCTTTTTGAAAGAACAGCACTTTTATGTTTGCCGCCTTTGCTTGCTCGGTGACCTCGGCAAGATGCTTTGGCGACATATCTTTGTTTTCGAAGCCCACGGAAATTTGCTGCAAGCCATAGTCGCGTGCAAAATAGCTGAGCGACGGATGCCACACGGCAAAAGCTCGCGGTGCTGCCGACGCCAAACGTGCGACAAATATCGAGTCGGTTGCAGCGAGAGTGCTGTCGAGTGCGGCATAGTTTGCGCGATAGTAATCGGCATTAGCGGCGTCGATATCAATCACGGCACTAAGCATGGTGCGTGCAATGATACGCGCGTTTTTGAGCGACGCCCAAATGTGAGGGTCAACGGCAGCATCGTCATCGTCGTGGCTATGTGTGCCCACAATGGGAGTGATGCCCTGCGAGCAGTCAACAACCCGCACTGTCTCTGCCAGCGATTGCTGTATGGTATTTTCGAACGGCATATTTCCGATTTTGAAGAATACCGCCGAATTGTCGACAGCCATGCGCGACTTGATTGTCGGCTCAAAAGTTTCGGGATTAGCGCCGTTGGTGAGCAACGTTACCACCTCAAACTTATCGCCTACAATTTTCTCGAGCAAGGCGCGCTGCGGCTCCACACTGACGGTGAGCGTGGGTTGTTGCGGGCGCTTTGAGCAAGATGCCAAAGCGAGAATTAGAGCGATAAAAACTGAACAAAAGAGCCCGAAATGCGGTTTTAAATTCATATTTATGATGTTTGAGATAATATCGTGGTCAAAATTACAAAAAATCTTTGTAGCAAGCTAAACAAATATATCGAATTTATATGTAATTTTGCAAAAGAAAAAATAACGTAAACACATACAAACATGAAAGTATCGCGCGACAGCTTATGGCGTAGCTCAAAAGACTACCTTTTTATAACCTTGGGCATGGCATGTTATGCGTTTGGCTTCACAGCTTTTATCTTGCCTCAAAAAGTGGTTATCGGTGGTCTCGCCGGTATCGGCACCTTGATTTACTTTATCACCGGCATACCCGTGGCTTTGACACAATTGGCACTGAATGCCGTGCTACTGGTTATGGCATATCGAATTGTAGGCCGCAAATTTGTGCTTGGCACAATATTCGGCGCCACATTGATATCGTTTTGGGTGGGATTGTTCCAACCTATATTTGCTGATGGCTTGATACACGGCGAGCCGTTTATGAATGTTGTGATAGGCGGTGCTTTGTGCGGATTTGGCATAGGCCTGTCGTTTGTGCACAACGGTTCGTCGGGCGGCACGGATATCGTGGCAGCCATGGTGTCGAAACGCTCAAACGTGACAATAGGTCGCATGATGCTCTACACTGATGTGTTTATCATATCGTCGTCTTACCTGCTCTTCCACGCTATCGACAAGATAGTTTACGGTTTTGTGGTGCTGTTTTTGGTGTCGTACACCGCCGATATGGTTATCAACACCAACCGCCAGGCAGTGCAATTCACCATCTTTTCACGCAACTGGAAAGAGATTGCCACAGCCATCAACAATGAGGCAAGCCGCGGCTGCACCGTGATTGACGGCATGGGCTGGTATAGCAAACAATCGGTGAAAATGCTGATTGTGATGTGCCGCAAAATAGAGTCGGTGACCGTGTTTCGCATCATCAAGAGCATTGACCCCGAGGCACTGGTGACGCAAGCAAACGTCAACGGTGTGTATGGCAAAGGCTTCGACCAAATAAAAGTTAAGATGAAAAACGAACCTCAGCGCAACGAAATTGACAGCGCTAATCTTCATGCCAAAATCGAGGCAGAGACTAAAACCGACTTCGCCGGCGGCCACGCTTCGCGACACATTTATGCCGACGAACAAAACACTCACTCCGGACAACCAAGTTCTCGCATTTAAACAAATATGAATATCACGAAACTTGCAACAGCGGCAGTGCTCGCCCTGACTGCTATGACGCCATCTTTTGGCCAGAGCACAGATTTTATAGACCTCAATCGCCCCGACAAATTCATCGAGGTGGGTCTGCATGTGGGCGAAGGAGTTTCAACCATATTGCAAAACTATAGCAAACAAGTGCCGGGAGTGGCAGAATTCAACCTCACTCCGGGCAATATGAACACCTTCGGCACCTCGGTTGTGATACCTCTGCGCAACTTTTTTGCCCTTGGCACAGGTCTCGACTTTGCCATCTACAACCACAATTGGTCAATGACATTGCTCGACGCTTCATCGAGCACGCTCAACACTCTCTACACTCGCAATCACTACTACGCATTAGAAGTGCCGGTGTCGCTCAACACCCGTTTCAATCTCGGCGCGAATGCCCGCTGGACAAACGAGCTCGGCATGTATATGAGCTTTGCCATAGGCCACGGCTCGTCGAAAACCAACGCATACGCCTCGTCAACAAACTCACTGGGTCAAAGCCAAGTGACCGAGACTCGCTATGAGCGTCGCTACTTCAAAGAAGACGAACCTATAATCAACGGTGTGACTACCACCGACTATGGTTTGCACGTTGCCACAGGCCTTGAGCTTTATCGTCACTTCTCGCTGAAAGCAGTGTTTCACGTCGGTTTTCGCAACCTTGCCGTAAACTACGGTGTGCTCGACATCACAAATCGCAACATCAACCTCGCTTTTAAAGCCGGTTATATATTCTAACTATAATAACTCTTCTGACTTGTAATGGAACAAGAAAATCAGGCAGCGGCCGTGCACGATGAGTGGGACCGCGAGCATTTGTGGCACCCTTACACATCAACAATCAATCCGCTGCCAACATATAAAGTAGATCACGCCAAAGGCGCCGTCATCACCCTCAGCGACGGCACAGACCTCATAGACGGCATGTCGTCGTGGTGGTGCGTGATACATGGCTACAACAACCCCGAAATCAATAAAGCTGTCACCGCTCAACTCGCAAAAGTGAGCCACGTGATGTTTGGCGGCTTCACTCACCAACCGGCTATCGACCTTGGCAAAGAGTTGCTGAAAATCGCTCCGTCAACAATGCACAATATTTTCTACGCCGACTCGGGCAGCGTTGCTTGCGAAGTGGCTATGAAGATGGCTGTGCAAGCTGCAATATCAAAGAGCGGCAGCCACGAGAAAACTAACTTTGTTACCATACGCCGCGGCTATCACGGCGACACGTGGAACGCTATGAGCGTGTGCGACCCGGTGACCGGCATGCACAGCGCTTTTGGCTCGGCACTTCCCATACGCTTTTTTGTGCCCTCGCCCCAAAGCCGATTTGACGGCGAGTGGAACCCCGAAGACATTGCCCCGCTTGAAGAAACGCTGAAAAATCACAGCCACGAGATTGCGGCAATGATACTCGAGCCCATAGTGCAAGGTGCCGGCGGCATGTGGTTTTACCACCCCGAATATCTGCGCCAAGCACGCAAACTTTGCGACAAATATGGCGTATTGCTGATTTTCGACGAGATTGCCACCGGATTTTGGCGCACGGGCAAGGCTTTTGCCTGCGAGCACGCCGGCGTCACTCCCGACATTATGTGCGTGGGCAAAGGTCTCACCGCAGGATATATGACAATGAGCGCTGTGCTGACAACTAAAGATGTTGCCGACACCATTTCGCGCGGCGAGGCAGGAGTGCTGATGCACGGCCCCACATTCATGGGCAACCCTATGGCTTGCGCCATAGCACTGGCATCGCTGCAGCTGCTGCAAAAACAAGATATGAGCGCACGCATTGCTCACATCGAGCAATTGTTGAAAGAGCTGCTTGCTCCGGCTCGCAATCTGAGCAATGTTGCCGATGTGCGCGTGATAGGCACCATAGGCGTCATTGAGGTTAAAAACGACGTCAACGTTGGCGAATTTCAGAAGGAGTGCGTGGCACGCGGCATCTGGGTGCGCCCCTTCGGCAAAAATGTCTATGTGATGCCTCCCTACGTGATTAGCGACGAACAACTCACACATCTCACAACCGAGATGATTGAAATAGTAAAGACATTGCCATGAAGCGCATCAATCAAACCCTTGCCGACCTTGCCGCCTCGGGCAACTTGCGCAAAATTCCCGCGCAAGACAATAGCCGGGTGTACGATTTTTCGTCGAACGACTATTTAGGCCTCTCTGAAGATGTTGATTTGCGCGCCGACTTTTTGCGTGGCATCACCGCCGAAACGTTCTTGCCGTCGTCGTCAGCATCGCGTCTGCTGTCTGCACGCCAAAATACCTACGACGAACTCGAAAAATTTATCGGCACGCTCTACGGGCGCGCAGCGTTGCTTTTCAACAGCGGCTATCATGCCAACACCGGCATGATTGGTGCTCTCGGCTCGCCGTCAACACTGTTTGTTGCCGACAAGCTTGTGCACGCCTCAATCATCGACGGCTTGGTGCTGTCAAAATCAAACTTTCAGCGCTTCAAGCACAACGACTACGACCACATGAGCCGCATCATTGAGCGCTATGGCAAAGACTATGAGCGCGTGGTGATTGTTGCCGAGTCGGTCTACTCTATGGACGGCGACTCTGCCGACATCGACAAACTCGTAGAAGCAAGACGTCTGCACAACAACACATTATTATATGTCGACGAGGCTCACGCCGTGGGTGTGCTTGGTGCCCGCGGACTTGGCTTATGTCAAGGCAAAGACGTCGATATCATGGTTGGCACTTTTGGCAAAGCATTAGCGTCGGAAGGTGCATTTGCCGTGATGTCGCCCACCATGCGCGAATATATGGTAAATCGCTGCCGCAGCCTGATTTTTTCTACGGCAATATCGCCGTTTGCAGCAATGTGGTCGATGACCACTTTGCGACGCTCGCTCGAGATGGACGATGCGCGCAAACGTCTCGTTACCCTTGCCGAAAAACTTGAAGCAGCAACCGGCAGCGGCATCATCTCACACATACAGCCATACATTGTAGGCGATGCAAAACGCACCGTTGAGTTGTCGCAACGTCTGCTTCGCGACGGCATAAAAGTGCTGCCCATACGCACCCCGACAGTGCCACCAGGCACCGAACGCCTCCGCTTCTCTCTCTCAGCCGCCCTACCCGACTCCGCCCTCACCGCCCTCACCGCCCTCACCGCCACATTCAAATAAAAATCAATCAAATCATTCTTGCTCATGAATAAAAAAGTAATTCTATGTGCAGCGATGGCAGCAGGGAGTGTGACTCTCTCCGCACGCAATATCAGTGGAAATGTGTTTGCCGAAAGCGACTCTACGGCAGTGATAGGAGCTCTGTGCGAGCTCAAAGCAAACAGCACGGTTATCGCCAAAGCCGTGACCGATAACAACGGCTCATTCACCATAGACATTGACAATAAAACCGCCGCCGACCTTGTGGTGTCGATGACAGGATATAGCAACACCGAAATTTATATACCCGACGGATCAAAAAACATCAGCCTCGGCGCACTATATCTCAGCAACAGCGTGCAGCTCAAAGAGCTCACCGTCAACGCACAGCAAGTGATGCAGGGCAAAGAAGGACGCACAATTGTGATACCGTCGAGCTCAGACGTCAAAGCCTCATCAACCGCGCTGTCACTTTTCGACAAATTGCCGCTGCCGGGCCTATACGCCGACAAAATGAGTCTCAAAGTGAGCGTTGACGGCGGCACCCCGGTGATTTTGATTGACGGCGTGCCATCAACAAACGACGACCTAAACTCACTCCAACCCAAAGACATTGAGCGCGTGGAATATTCGCGCATCGCCCCCGCACGATATGCCGACAAAGGCAATTCGGGATACATAAATATTATACTTAAAGAGCGCAACGACGGCGGCTCGGTGTATGCCTGGCTGCGCGGCTGCCCCACAACATGCTTCTTCGACGCACGACTTAGCGCATCATACCACCAAGGCCCGTCGCAATTTTCACTGTCGTACGTGCCGTCGTGGCGCAACTATCACGATGTGTACGACAACTCAAAAGAGTCGTTTATCGGCAACGACTTCGTTGAAGAGCAGGAGATGCACGACCGCAACCCGTTCAACTATTTCACCAATCAGTTGCGCGCAAAATACAACTACCGACCGAACAAAGCCACACTTTTCTCGGCAACGTTCAACATGTATACCGGCTCAAACTATGATCGCCGTTATGGCACATCAATCGACTCATATCTTGGCAACTACGACATCACCACACTGACTTCAGACAAAGAGCTGTCGCCGTCGCTCGACTTGTTCTTGCGCCGCGACTTCAACGACAAAAACTCACTTGAGGTGGAAGTTGTGGGCACGCTGTCGTCTGACGACTACTATCGCGAGAACAACTACACCTATCCCGACGAAAGCGCCGACAGCTACATAAACAGCGTGAAAAACCGTCGCCGCTCGCTCATCTCCGAAGTCAGCTACATTCACAGTTTCACCAATGCCACATCGCTGAGCCTCGGCGTGCAAAACACCATATCGCACACTACAAACGAGTATATCACCACCGATTATAAGCCGCTGCTCACCGAAAACAACAACTACGTCTACGCCAAAATCGGTCATCAATTCAAAAAAGTTTACGTGGCAGTGTCGTCGGGACTGAAATTGTTCTGGATGAAAAACGACATGAACAACCGTAACTATGTGCGCAATCTCTCACGGGCGCAGATGAGCTGGAACATCAATCGACAATGGGGCTTGCAGGCAGGCTTCAGTTTCACGCCCTCAATACCCGGCTTGTCGTCGCTCACCGACTACGAGCAACAAATCACACAAACATTGGTGTCGAACGGCAACCCCAATCTCAAGACAACAAGCTATCTTGTGTATCAAATCATGCCGACCTACAACTACAAAAAGTTGTCGGCCTCGCTGCTGATAACCTATCGCGATGCCAAAAATCCGTACATGAACCAAATCACATATCTCGGCAACAAAATGTTCCTGTCGCAAAGCGACAACTACGACTATCAGCACGGTCTCAACGGCAGCTTGTTTGTGAAAGTCAGCGAGATATTCCCCGGATTTGGTGCCAAAGCCAATCTCGTTGTCGGCCGCTATTGGGCAGCAGGCAAAGATTGGAAAAACACATTGACAAGCCTCGACGCACAAGTGACATTGTGGTGGAGCAAAGGCCCGTTCACCGTGAGCTATTGGCGCAAATTCCCGGGCAAATATATGAACGGATTTAGCGTTAGTCGCGACGAAAACGGCGACGGCTTAGACATTGAATACACGCCCAACAAACATTGGACCGTCACTGCAGGATGGTGGTATATGTTCGAAAAGAAAGGCACCAAATATCCGTCGTGGAGCTACGAGCCCACCAACCCCGGCTACAACGAGCGCTACATCAAAAACAACGGCAATATGGTAGTGCTGTCGGTGAGCTACACAACCGACTTCGGCACAATCTTCAACGCCGGCCGCCGCAGCCTCAACAACTCCGACTCCGGCTCATCCCTCCTCAAAAACTAATCATCCCCCGCTAAATAGTAAAAAAAATAACAGAAAATATCGCTTGGCGATATTTTCTGTTATTTTTTTTACTACCTTTGCAGATATGACACTCGAAGACTTCAGAAATACGCCTTTTAGAATGCAGGACTTAAGTTCTGCATATCCCGATTGTGCCAACTTGGCAATGAAAGCAAAACGGATTGAACAATCTGACGAGATTATCCGTCTGAAGAAAGGTTTATATGTTGTGAGCCCCAAGGTGAGCAGAATGCAACTATCATCATTTCTCATTGCAAACCATATTTATGGGCCGTCATACGTCTCAATGCAAACGGCACTCAGGCACTACGGCATGATACCTGAAGCAGTCTACGCCGTACAATCAATAACAACAGGTGTTGCACGAAATTACAAGAATGATATTGGCTCGTTTAGTTATGTCCATGTCCCAGCCGCATACTACCAAGTTGGCATAACTATAAGAGAAGATGCCGGAGCAACATGCATGATAGCCACGCCGGAGAAGGCTTTATGCGATCTGATGGTCTTAACGCCAAATCTCAATCTGCGATATCAAACAGAAATCGGCAACTATCTTGAATATGACATCCGATTTGATATGGAAGAGCTATCTAACCTAAATCTCGACATAATCAAAGAATGCGCCGAAGTGTCGCGCAAAAAGAATATGCTAAAACAACTTATAAAGTTTATAGAACATGAGCGGAATATTTGACCAAATGCTCTCGGCGTACAACACTTCAACCGCCGATGCCTCAAGAAATGCTCTTTATGAGGTGATGCAGCAAATCACACTTGCCGGGTTGCAACGAGGCGGTTTTTTTGAAAAAGCAGCTTTCTATGGCGGCACATGCCTCAGAATTTTTCACGGTTTGGGGAGATATAGCGAAGACATGGACTTCACACTCTTGCAAGAAGATGAAGCATTTAATATCGAAGTATATTTTACTCCAATTATTGCAGAGTTTAAGGCTCTGGGTCGCGATGTAATTATTACTAAGAAGGAAAAGAAAAATTTCGGGAAGGTAGAGTCAGCTTTTCTCAAAGATGATACAAACGTATATAATATATCATTCAGAACTGAGAAAAGTTTGAAAATTAAAATAGAAGTTGACACTAAGCCGCCTTTGGGTTTCAAAACAGAACAAAAGCTTTTGCTTCAACCATTTTCATTTATGACACGGTGCGTGGCTCTCCCCGATTTGTTTGCGGGCAAAATGCACGCTCTAATATATCGCAAGTGGGGGCAAAGAGTTAAGGGAAGAGATTGGTATGACTTTGAGTGGTATGTGCGCAATGCAATTCCATTAGACTTCAACCATTTTAGGCAAAGAGTTATAGACTTTAACGGTGAAGATTTGTCGCGCGATGAATTCACAAAAATTCTCACCGAGAGGCTCGCTACAACTGATATAAATATGGTGAAGAAAGATGTACTTCCTTTTGTAAAAAATCAATCAGAACTCGAAATTTGGAGCAACGACTATTTTGTGCAACTCGCTTCAATGATAGTATTTAAATAAATTAACGAGGAAGAAAAAGGTCAGCCCTGGCGGGTTGACCTTTTTTGTGCAATTTGTTGTACTTAACGTTAGTGGTTTTTATTTTGTTCGCGCTTTTTGAGCGTGAAATGAAGAAGCACGATAACTGCGAGTGTGGCGGCAATGACGCCAAAATATTGGAGAGCCGAAGTCTGACCTGAAGCATAAGCGGGCCATCCGAAATATGCCATAACGGCAAGGTAGAGAGTCAGAAGGATGGGGATTATAGTTGAGCGCTTGGCTTTTTTCATGACTTTTCAGCGGGTTGGGCTTCAGCCGGTTCATCAATTTTGCAATATGGTGACTCGGCGGGATGAAAAGCGCCGCTTCGCATATAGCGGTAAAGTTTTAGGCAAGCCCAAGCATCGATAGCGGCATAAATTTGCTGCTGCTCGGTGAGTGTGTCGGCTTCCCAGTTGGTGAGTCGTTGACTCTTAGAGATGCGACCGCCAAAAACAATAGCATAAATTTTTTGCAAAGATATGTCGGCAATGTGAAAAGTGCGGGCATAGTCTTGCAGGTCAAGGAACCCTGCGGGGTTAATATCACCACGACGACGTAAAGCGCTGAAGTCGTCGTGCACAGACAAACCAACTTTGATGATTTCGGGGTTTTCGAGCAACGGACGAGCGAGCTCAAAAATACCATCTTTATTGAGGCGGAATAAGAAACAATGTTCGCCGTCAGAGAGCTGCAAAAGAGCGACTTTGTGTTGGCGTCCACCACGCTGAAAAGTTGGTTTTGTCTCTGTATCAAAACCGATATGCGTGCATTTGTTGAGAGCGCGCAATGCCATCTTGGCCTTGGCAGCAGTGTCTACCACGGTCACGGCTCCCACGCCTCCGGGGTATTCCACAACAGGCATTTGGGCTACTTGTTCTTTAGTAATTGCTATACTCAACTCTGTTTCCATGATGCAAAGTTACAAAAACTCCGCTATTTTTACAAATATGTTACAGATAATTAGAATTTATATGTCACACCGAATAATCCATGAATGCCTTGGCTCTCGAACTCGGTGGTAATCAACCAATGTTTGCAAAGCACATTTTCAACATTTACGAATGCGCTAAACTGATCGGTGATGCGATAGCGAGCGCCGATGTTGAGACTGTTGGCATTGCCGAGGCTGAATTTCTCCTTTTGCCAAAAGCCGAAAGGTGTGTTGAGGAATGTGGTGACAGCAGGCTCAACCTCGTTGATGTAGCGCGATGTGCGCAAACTCCAGTCAACGGTGATGTCCAACGGCTTAATGGGGGTGAGAGTGAGACCGGCGTTAATGGCCCACTTGGCATTGTCGCGCCACTTGTAGTAGCCTTTGTCGGTGCCCGATTGGGTGCCTTCGGCTTGAGCATATATCTTGATGATATCGTTGTGTTGCCAGCCTAAGCGTGCGCCGTATCTGAAACCCTTGACTGTGCTCGGAACGAAAAATTCCACTTCTTTATATGAAGCCGGCATATACCAATTGTCGGCTTTGCTGTAGCCAACCCACACCTCGCCGGTGAAACCGTAAACCGGGCCCACGTTGACGCCGACTTTTGCATCGAAGGGCACTTTGCCACGCTCGTAGGCGAATGCGCTCGACATGAATTGCGAGTCGTCGAAAAGTTCTGATAGCTCGGTCAACTCTTTGCCGCCATCAACCTTGGCAAAGACTGCTACTTGCGATGTGGGTGCATAAGCCACCTTAACATCGGGGCTGAAATAAACGCCGCCGTTGTTGTTGCCGGTGCAAATATCCACCTTCACGCCAAGGTCTGCCGAGAATTTGCCGTTGAAGAATGAATAGTGCGGAGTGAGCGAAGTGATGCCGAGGGTTTTCTTGCCAAGGCCGTTAGTATAGTAGACTGCGGGCAGGTAGTCGTTGTCGGTAAACATCGGTACAAGGCTGCTCATAGCGTTGAGATTTTGGAACCGAGCGTCGAGGTCAACGCCTACGCTGCTTGTGCCAAAATGCTTGTCAATGCCGCCTTCAACGCCGAAAATAAGTTCGCTGACAGCCTTAGTGTCGAGCGATTGTCCTGGAATGATATTGTCGGCAGCCATATCTTTTGAGAAGCCGAAATAGTCGGCCGACACGCCGATGTGCCAGGGCAAGCTGTGCGATTTGGCAGTCCAATCAATGGCGAAATCAATTTTGTTGGTATTTTGCTTATAGTCGTCGGCAACGTTGGGCTGAGTGACATAGTTGTGTGCATAGTCAAAGTCCATGCCCAATGAGCCAACGCGAAATTCGTGTTCAAAGTCTACACCGATATTCACAGTGTGGCGTGTGAGTTTATCTTTAACTTCGCCTACCAAATCAGACCCCGGAATCTCAACTTCGCGTTTTGAATTGTAGCTGCTGCCGTCGTATTGCAGCCAGGCGCCGAGTGTTGTGGTGCGCGTGTTCACAAAGCGATAGCCGGCACTTGCGCCGAGGTTGAAGCCGGGGAAGTAGCCTATTGCAGCATATCCGCGATAGGGCGACACGGCAAATGTGTCGGCATAAGCTGCGGGCTCAAGCACCGGTATCTGTGTGTTTAGTTTGCCGGTGCCGGTGTATTCGCTGAGCAGCAATTTGCGTTTTTCAACCTTGGGAGTCAATATTGACGGAGAGACTGTTGAGAGGCGAGTTGCGGCGCGCACAGCGGGCTCAACCTCACGGTCGATAACAACGTCTTTTTTGAGGTCTTGAGCCAAAGCCAACGGAGCTGAAGCGGCAAAGGCTGCAGAAATAAATGCAATATATATTTTTCTATTCATAGCGGTCGGATTATTTGTTAAGACGTTCGTCAATCATTGAGAAGATATCAGCCTCGGTGCCGGGATAGTTTTCGCGCAAAGCCTTGAGGTATTGGTCAGCCTCATATTTTTTGCCTTGTTTGCGATAGATGTCGCTGAGCACAATGAAGCCGCGGCCCAACCAATAGGTGTGGGGAGTGCCCGAGTTGATAAATTTCTCGGCAACTTTGGCAGCCTCCGAGGTGTTGCCTTTGTCGAGTAGCGCTTGCGAGAGATATACAGCAGATTTGGCACCGTATAAATCGTCTGAGAGCGAAGCCAACGGTGTCCATGTTGTGATGGCAGCCGAGGTGTTGCCCTTGAGTTGCTGAGCCATGCCGCGTGAGAATTGAGCCTCGGTTTTATCTTCAGAGCCAAGGGTAGACGAAGCGAGCACAGCGTCGGCGGCAGCAAGGAGGTCGTCGGCCTTGCCAAGGTCGCGAGCCACGCGCATGATGCCCATACGAGCCTCGTTGACATCAGCCGGAGTTGAGGCGCGACGTTCAAGTTCTTTCCACGATTGGAGAGCCTCTTCGCCCATGCCCTTGCTGTATTCCACTTCAGCTTTGATGGCGTAAGCATCGACGGCAGCAGCGTTGTCGGGCCAATTTTCGATGATGCGGCAGGCGTAGTTGTATGATTTGGTTGTATCGTCGGCATTGTCGGCAGCCTCCATAAGATATGCATAGGCTTGCACGGCATATTTGCCGTTGGGATATTTCTTGACGTAGTCTTCGAGGCGTGTTGTAGCGTTATTGTCGAGATATGCTTGCTCGCCGGCATTGAATGCCAGTTTTTCAGCCTCGTTAGCGTCGATTTTGGGAGCGTTGTCAATCTTGTTGATAAATGCTATGTGCTCGTCGAGAGTGCCGTCGGCAGCTGCCATGCGTTTGAGAGTTTCGGCAGCTTGAGCGGCCTCGTCGCTGGTGGGATAGGTTGAGATTATCTCGCGATAGGTGCTGATGGCGTCAGAGCGACGTCCGGCATCTTCGTATGTCAGCGCAAGTTGCAGATAAGCCTGACGGCCTTGCGTGGTGTTGGGATAGCTGTTGATGAGGTGCTTGTAGGTTGATATTGCCGAGTTGGTGTTGCCGGTGCGCAACTGAGCTTCGGTCATTTCGAGCAATGCATCGGGCAGCAATGATGATGTGGGGAATTGCTTTTCAAGAGCTTGCAGACCTGAGAGTTTGCCGCTGAAGTTTCCGGCATATCCTTGCATCATAGCTTTTTGGAAGAGAGCATAGTCGCCCGACGAAGGTTGCAATTCGTAGGCTTTATCGTAGGCCGAGGCAGCTTGCGACCATTCTTTTTGATAGTAGTAGCAGTCGCCGAGGCGGGTGTATGCATCGGCTTGCACGTCGGTGCCGAGGTTGCCGGAAGCAGAGGTAACGCTCTTGAAGTTTGTGGCGGCAGAGCTCCATTTTTTCAGCGCCATATTTGTGTAGCCGAGGTCGTAGTTTGCAACGGCACGGTTGTTAGCATCGGTGCCGGTGCTCGACAGATAAGCGCTGAGCTCGGTAGCGGCATTGCTGTAGTCGCCGGTGCGATAGAGTGCTTCGCCGAGAGCGAGACGAGTTTCGCGAGCAACCGACGAGTTGTATGTGCTAAGCGATTTGGCTTCTTGCAGCTGGGTCACTGCCTGGTCGGCATTGCCCGAAGCGAGGTTGCGCGAGCCGAGAGTGTAGAGCACTTGTTGCTTGGCGGCGAGGATAGCCGACGACGGATTTTTTGTGCGATTGATAGATGCCAAAGCAGCCTCATAGTTGTTGTCGGTGAGGTAGCCCGAGATGATGTATTGACGCACATCATCGGCATATTTGCTGTTGGGATAGCGTTGCACAAATTCTTCGAAGGTATTCACCGATGAGCCGAAGGGCACATTGCCGCCGGCATATTTAGCCACGGCGTAGTTGTAGAATGCCGTTTCGCGTGCCGAGTCGTCGTAGTTCATTTTGAGAGCGCTGTTAAACGACATAATAGCGCCGTCGGTGTCGCCGAGTTTCATAAGGGCTTGGCCAACGTAGACGTAAGCATTTTGGCCCATAGCCGAGTCGTCGTTGGTGACAGGGCGCAGGGTGTTGACGGCTTCGCGATAGTCGCCGTTGTTATACTCGCTGAGGCCGAGTATGTAGAGCGACGAGAGCTGCGGAGTGTCGGTAGCAGCGAGATATTTGCGCAGATAGGGAATAGCGTCGGCTGAATTGCCGGTTTGATACAAGCTTTCGCCGGCTATACGATTTGCCTCGGTGGTGAACGCCGACTCAACGTCGTCGCGGCGCAAGAGCGAGCGCGCGGTTGAGTAAGCGCGGTTGTAGTCGCCCTCGGAGTAATAAATTTGGCTGAGGTAGTAGTCGGCCATGCATCCGGGCTGAGTTGATGTATCAACGTCGGCAAAGACGCTTTTGGCTTGACGATAGTCGCCGCGAGCATACGCAATGTAGCCTTTGTAGAATTTTGCTGCATTGGCATAGGTCTTAGAGCTTTTGAGCTTGGCAAATTGATTGAGAGCTTGGTCGTAATCGGCAAGCTTCATGTAGCAATATCCGGTGCGATAATAAAGGTCGTATTTGCGTTCTTGCGTGGGTAGAGCCTCGTCGTCAACTTGCAGATAAACCTGCAAAGCCTCGGCATAATTGTGCTCGAAGATGCAGTCGCCAACGCTCATCAGCACGTCGGTGCGACGTGTTGACTCGGGCCATTTTTCGAGCCAGGCGCGCAGCATCTCTTCAGCTTTCTCCTCGCCGAGGTTGAATGACGACATAGCTTCGCAATATTCCAATTGCTCGCGCTCGGCGTCGGTGAGGTCGCGCGACGCTGCGGCATGGCGCAATTGGTGTATTGTACCTACAAAATTTTTGTCATTATACATCGCCTTCCCGCGGACTAAAAAGCCTTTTGGCTCGGGCGAATTTATTTGCGCGGCAGCACACAGAGCAGTAGCTGCAGCAACAACAGTGAACAGTTTCCGTTTCTTCATAGCTTATAATGCTTTTTAAACTACAAAGATAGCTCAAAAAGATTTAACTTTTGGCGTTAACCCAATTTTTTTCGCAAAAAATTAAAAAATCTGCATTTGAACTTTTTGTGCCGTGCCGGCGTTATGGCGACAACCTAATTCACTTAAACCCCAAAACCATGCATTTAACACCTAAAGAATGTGATAAAATCACACTACTGACGGTCGGTATGATTGCCGAACGTCGCCTCGCCAAGGGGCTGAAGCTTAATCATCCGGAGGCTGTGGCCTACATCACCTCGTGCGCCTTGGAGGGTGCGCGTGCCGGAAAAACCGTTGAGCAAGTGATGCACGACGCCGCAAACGCGCTGACAAAAGACCATGTGATGGACGGCGTTGCCGACATGATAAGTCTGCTTCAGGTTGAAGCGGTATTTACCGATGGCTCGCGCTTGGTCAGCATTCATCAACCCATAAAATAACACTGCACTATGAAGACTCAAAACACAGCACCCGTGCCGGTTGGCGGCGTGGTGCTCGGCAACGGCGACATTGAGTATAACGCCAATCGTGCCACAAAGCGCATAACAGTGCGCAACACCGGCGACCGCCCCATACAGGTGGGCTCGCACTTCCACTTTTTTGAGGTAAATCGCTATCTCGACTTCGACCGCATGGAGGCTTTCGGCTTTCACCTCAACATCCCTGCCACCACGGCAATACGCTTTGAGCCGGGCGACGAGAAAGATGTGGAACTTGTGGCTTACGGCGGCAAAAATCGCATCATCGGCTTCAACGGCCTCACCATGGGCTTTGCCGGTGTGGAGGATGCTCCGGCCTATCTGCCCACGCGCACTCGCGCCAACCATCGTTTGAAACATCGCGGATTTAAAAACAACATCTAACAAAGAGATATGGCTACAATATCACGACAAGACAATAATAACCTTTTCGGCCCTACCGTGGGCGACAAAATACGCCTCGGCAATACCGACCTGTTCATTGAGATTGAAAAAGATTTGCGCACATTCGGCGACGAGGCTGTGTATGGCGGCGGCAAGACCCTGCGCGACGGCATGGGCACAGCCAACACCATCACCTCACAAGCCGGCTCGCTCGACCTGGTGATTACCAACGTCACCGTGCTCGACCCGCTACTCGGCGTGATTAAAGCCGATGTAGGCATAAAAGACGGCAAAATTGCCGGTATCGGCAAGGCCGGAAACCCCAACGTTATGGACAGTGTGACACCGGGACTATGCACCGGACCATCGACCGATGCCATTTCGGGCGAGCACTGCATACTCACCGCCGCGGGTATTGACGGACACGTGCACTTCATCTCGCCGCAGCAAGCCTATCACAGCCTCAGCAACGGCATCACCACTCTCATTGGCGGCGGCATTGGTCCAACAGACGGCACCAACGGCACAACAATCACTTCGGGGCGCTGGAACCTCGAGCAAATGCTGCGTGCCGCCGAGGGATTGCCGATAAACACGGGCTTTCTCGCCAAGGGAAATTCGTCTGTAGCGGCTACGCTCGACGAGCAGATTGAGGCCGGAGCTTGCGGTTTCAAGATACACGAAGACTGGGGCAGCACCCCGGCAGCCATTCGTGCGTGCATGACCTCCGCCGACCGCTACGACGTGCAAGTGGCAATACACACCGACACGCTCAACGAGTCGGGATATGTTGAGGACACGCTTGCCGCCATCGACGGACGCACCATACACACCTATCACACCGAGGGCGCCGGCGGTGGCCACGCTCCCGACTTGCTGCGCGTTGCCGCCATGGCAAACGTGTTGCCGTCGTCAACCAACCCCACCCTGCCCTTCGGCATAAACTCGCAAGCCGAGCTATTCGACATGATTATGGTGTGCCACAACCTCAATCCGTCAATACCCTCCGACGTGGCCTTTGCCGAGAGCCGCGTGCGTCCCGAGACTCAAGCCGCCGAAAACATCTTCCACGACTTGGGCATACTCTCTATGGTGTCGTCCGACTCACAAGCCATGGGGCGCGTGGGCGAGTCGTTTATGCGCACATTCCAAAC
>CAZYNO010000006.1:0-25348 GCA_964648845.1 uncultured Bacteroides sp. | reverse complement strand
TTTTGTGGATTTCGCTGAGCACTTCGTCTTTCATTTCGGGCTTCATGGGGAAGTTAGAAGTGAGAGTGAAGTTTTTATCGCCGAGGCGCTCCAAGTAAGCAGAAGCAGAGATAGAGTAAACGGCACCCATTTCTTCGCGTATCTTAGCGAGCAAGCGTTTTGTCAACACTTGACCTGCCATGCTTGCAAGAGTGCGGTTGGTGTAAGTGTAAGGCAATTTAGCTGAAGAGACGATAGAAACATAAGTTTGGGGAGTCTCCATAACCATCTTGTCTTGGGTTGTTGCGCTACCGTTGCGCACTTCTTCTTTAGCTACGGGAGCATAGCTGATACCGGCAATGCGAGGAGCTTTGAGCGAACCGATGTATTGGTTAACCAAGGGGAGGAATGTGTCAACGTCGATGTCGCCAACGAAAGAGAAAGTATATTCGCCGGGGTTAGCAAACATGTGCTTGATAGTGGCGTTAGTCTCGTCGAGGTTAGCATTTTTGATAGCCTCGGTGGTGATTTGACGTTGTGCTTCAGATGCGTAAAGGTCTTCGGTAGCACCTTTGCCGAACACATAAGCCGGAGTTGACTCTTGGTTAGCAAGAATAGCAGAGAGACGGTTTTGCATGCCTTCAAACTCTTTGGCGTCAACATTGCAATCAACAAAAGTCATGTATATGAGCTCCATGAGAGTTTGCACATTCTTAGAGGTAGTTTTACCTTGAAGTGAGCGGAAGTATGTGTCGAACGAAGCGTCGAGGTCGGTTTGTTTGCCTTGCAAGTATTTGCGCAAGTCAGAGTTGGTGTAAGTGCCAAGGCCAGAAGTGCCGAGAGCGTAGCTCATGAATTGAGTTGTGGGAGCAGTAACATCAACGTTTGCCATACCACCTTTAGCTGTAGCAGTCATGAGGATTTCGCCCTCTTTAAACTTGGTGGGTTTGATTATTACTTTAGCGCCGTTGGGATAGTTAACTTCGGTAGCGCCCCATTGTTTGTTTGTAGAAACTTTACCTTTCACTGCTTTGGGGAGTGAGGGGATGAGGGGTTCTTCTTTAACCTCGTCTTTGTAAGCTTCAATGTCTTCAGCTTCTACAGAAGCAACAACTTCAGCCACTTCAGCTTCGGTGGGCACGTGGAATGTTTCGTTTTCGGGGAACAAGCCAAGGAACACGCGGTTGTCGTCGCCGTTGAAGAATTGAGATGCAGCAGCATTGATGAAGTCAACGGGATACATTTGAGCGCATTGTTTAGCCAATTCAAGCTCGTAAGCGATGCCGGGGATGGGGTCGCCTTTGGTGAAGTTGGCGGCATATTCTTTGCAGTAAGATGTGTTGGTGCGAGCTTCGCGTTCGTCGTACGATTGCTCCATAGCGGCGAGGTATTGAGCTTTAGCGCGCTCATATTCGCCTTCGGTGAAGCCACCGCGCACGGCACGCAGCAATTCGCGATAAGCTGAGGTGAAAGCGGGACGGATGTCGTCGCCTTTACCAACAACGTCGAGAGTAGCAGCGTCTTTAGTCACTGACAAGAAATATTTGTCGATGTTGAGCGAAGCTTGTGCAAAAGCAGTTTCGGGTTGTTTAGACAAGTCGCTGAGACGTTGATTGAGCATGCGTTCAATCATGTCGGTAACATAGTGCACTGCAAAGTAGATTTGAGTGTTTTTGAGTTGCTCGGGCACGATGGGTTCTTTTTGTTTGAACATGAACGAAGCGATGGGATAAGCCATCTCTTTGTCGGTGCCGATAGCATATATTGTGCCGGGAGTGTCGCTAACTTGTTCGTAGACGCGCTCTGCGGGGTTTTCGGGCATTTTGATGCCGCTGAAAAGGCTCTTGATTTTAGCCTCGATATAGTCGGGGTCGATGTCGCCGACAACGATGATAGCTTGGTTGTCTGGGCGATACCATTTGTGGTAGTAGTCGCGAAGCGCTTGTGGGTCGAAATTGTCAACCACGTCCATAGTGCCGATAGGCAGACGCACACCATACTTAGAGTTGGGGTAGATGGTGGGGAGCAAGTTTTCGATTATGCGCATTTGGCCAACCATAGAGCGGCGCCATTCTTGGTGGATAACGCCACGCTCGCTGTCAATTTCTTTGGTGTCGAGAGTGAGGTCGTTAGCCCAATCGTGAAGGATGAGCAAGCAAGAGTCTTGCACACCGGTGCGCGAAACGGGCACAGAAGAGATGTTGTAGACAGTCTCGTCGGTGCCGGTGTAGGCATTGAGGTTGTAGCCGAATTTCACGCCGACAGTGCCGAGCCAATCAATGAGGCTGTTGCCGGGGAAGTTTGTTGTGCCGTTGAAGCACATGTGCTCAAGGAAGTGAGCAAGACCGCGTTGGTTGTCTTCTTCGAGGATAGAACCAACTTTTTGAGCTATGAAGAAGTCGGCTTGGCCTTTGGGCTTTTCGTTGTGACGGATGTAATACGTCAAGCCGTTGTCCAATTTGCCAACGCGCACGGCAGAGTCGATGGGACACTCCGGCACTTGCATTTGAGCAGCAACGTTGTTGGAGCAAAGCATCACTGCAATAAGCGCCAAAACGTTGATAAATAGCTTTTTCATACTTTAGTTGTTTATGTTATTTGTGTAAATATTGTTCTAAATTGATAATGATTAGACGCAGAACAGGCAAAATAATTACGTCTTATATAGTTAAAAATACTTAATCGTATATTTAGTCACTCTCAAGGTCTTCGAGATTGAAGAGTGCAATGCCCTCGTCGCTCATGAAGTCGATGAGCTCGTAGGCATAAAACGGGATGTTGATGGTGCCTTGTGCAAACGATGCCACCTCGTATGGCTGATAAGAGAACACTATCTCACCCTCCGACGAGATGAAGAAATTGCCGTCGGCGGGGAGCTCGCTGACAGAGGTCACGCCAATGACGTCGCTCATAGCCTCGGCTTGCTCGGCAATGCGTGCCGGCAGTTGAGCCAAGCCTTTGGGGGTGAATATGCGGTCGAGGGTGATAACCTCGCCTTTGCCTTCGAGCAGGAAGTTGATGTATCGGCGCAAGGTGATGCCGTGAGCGGCACCGGGCTCGTAGCTTTCGGTGCGCACACAATATACCAACAATTCGGTTGAGAGGTTTGCCACATATCCGGTTATGAAGTCGTAGCCTTGAGCTATGTCGGTATTGTCGGCGGCAGTGGTGGGCACAGCTTTGAAGCCTTGCATATCGGCGGCTTGTTGCAGCCACGAGTGTATGGCTTGAGCAATGGGCTTGCCTTTCACGCCGAGGGCATAAGATGTTATGGTGTCGCGCAAGGCTGCGACGTCGCAATCATAAATTTTTAGTGGCAAAATCAGCGAAACAGAGTCGGCATAGATTAGATCACTGTCCTGCATGAGAGCTTTTGCAGAGCCGTCAAGACGATAAGTTGCAGCGCCTTGATAAGTGTCGAAGGCGATAGTGGCGTTGTCGGAGCTTTGCGAGCACGAAGCGAAGCCGAGCGCCATCGCGGCAGTGCCGATAATTGCGAGATAAAACTTTTTCATAACTCAAGCATCAAAAGGTATTATTTTGTTGCGTGCATGCGCACTTTCTGCGAAGGATTTATTTTCTTCGATTTGTAATGTTTTCTTAACCATGTTAACAGTTCGGTGCCGATAATGTTCTCTGTAGCAGCGATTTTTTTGCCGCGAGCCAGAGGTTGCATATAGTCGCCGCCGTTTGCGAGATAGTCGATTGTAGCAACACGATAGGTTTTATTGGCATCAATAGGTTTGCCGTTGATAAGTATTGAGGTGCAATTGTGTGCGTCGTCGTCGAAAGTGATGTCAACATTTTCGCTCACGCCGTTGCCGTGTGTGAGCGTCATGATGTTGAAGTTTTCGATAAGGTCTGCGCCGGTCACTTCAATAACCTCGATTTTGTTGTTGAAGGGCTGCATCATTATAATCATGCCCTCGGTGATATCGCCTTTGGGCAGTCCGCGGCGCAAGCTGCCGCGATTGAAAATTGCAAGGTCGGCGCCACCTTTCACGAGTTGCGATGCACGTTCAAACACAAAGTCGGTCATGAAGTTGAGCAATCCGGGTTTGTTGTTGGGGAGGTCGACAGCGCTGCGAGCCACGCGCACAGCCATAAGCGAGTCAACGCCTGCACGATAAGGTTTCACAATATCTTCGAGCTCGCCAGTGATGCGGCTGTCAAGACGTTTGTTTATAGCAATAAGTTTGTATGACGATGATAGGTTGTCGAGGTCGATGGTGATTTGACCAACGTTGCGGCCTGACTTGCCGGTTTGAGTGACGAGCACTTGTTTGCCTGCGGCATTTGTCATGATGCAGGGGCCGCTTTTGGGGTCTGTTGGGTCAATAGTGGTATGCGAGTGGCCGCCGATGATGATGTCGATATCTTCACTTTGTGCCACAAGTTCGGCGTCGCTGGTGCCTGTGCCCGATGCAGCATAGCCGATATGGGTGATTGCAACAACCAGGTCGCAGCGCTCGTTGTGCTTCAGATGCCAAGCCGTAGCGTTTGCAGCTTTAGCCATGTCGAGATATTGCACGCCGTTGTAGTTGCCCTCCGAAATCATGCCTTTAGGGTCAAGGTTTATAGCCATAAAGCCTATGCGTTTGCCGCCGTAAGTGCGGATGGTGTAAGGCTTGAATATGCCGTCGAGGGGGCCGCCGGCAAGATTATAGTTTGTAGTGAGCCAAGTTGATTTGGTGTCTTTTATTTTTTGAGCCAAAGCCTCCGAGCCGTTGTCGAACTCGTGGTTGCCGAGTATGCGCATATCATAGTGCAATGCATCCATGAGTTTATTTTCAACTTCGCCACCATAGAGGGTGAAAAACAATGTGCCTTGCACCACGTCGCCGGCGTCGATAAGCAGCGTATTGGGCTCGGCAGCGCGCACGCTGTCAACCACCACTTTGCGGCGCGAAATGCCGCCGAGGTCTTCGCCTTCAAGAGGGTCTATTTGTGAGTGAGTGTCGTTAGTATGTAGAATTACGAGTCGGTCGGCGTAGGCGGGAGCAAGGGCAGCAGAAGCCAATGCCAAGCCGAAAAATAAACGTTGTAAAGAGCGCATAATTGTTAGTGATTAAATTATGTGCGAAATTACAAAATCGTTGTTTAATTTCTGCCAAATTTCATGAAAAAATTCGGCTCGCGGTCTTTCTTTTAACACTATAAAGTCGCAACGCACCCTCACCGACCTGCGGCAAGGGTGCGATTGATGATTTAGAAGCCGATAACAATACCGGCAGACAGCTCTTTGAATTGCGGGCCATAGCCTGTGTCTATAGCATTTTTGGGTGTGTATTTCACATATAGTCCGACTTGGTCGAAGCTGACTTTGGCTGCATAGCTGAGGCGGAATGTGCGTTTGTTGATGCCGCTCCAACTTTCGTTATATTTTATGCCGTCGAGTTTGTATTTTGTGGTGATGGAAGCGTGAGTGCAGAAGTTGCCCCAAACGCCTGCGCCAAAGCCCCATTTAGTGCCGGGGATGTCGTATTTCACTTCAAACGGCACGAGGATGTTGAATGAGTAGAGGCGAGACGAACGATTTTCAGCTCCTTCGGGATAAGCTATGCAAGTCACCGTCTCTTTGTCTTCGGCGCGAGTGAAGTGTAAATCGCCTTTCAGATGGTCGTTGCGCAAATGGAAACCTGCGCCGAGTTGGAAGCTCGGTCCGCGACGCCACGGGGTGTATTTCAGCGCCAGAACATTGGCGAAAAAGAATTCGGCGCCCACCGAACGATGTCCGTTGAATTGGTCGGGAGCAGAAGTCATAGCTGTGATACCAAAGCCAATGCCGTCGCACACAACGTCCCAGTGTGAGAAATTCGATTTATATTCACTTTTGCTCATCACTTTGTTGCGGTTGCCGATGAACGGAATTTTGATGCCAAAGTCGTTGCTTTCTTTTTCTTCGGTGACAATTGTGGCGTTTTCGCTATAAGTGTTTTTGTATGAATATACGAGTGTAGAGTCGTTGACATCGCGCACTTTCACCGACAAGCCGCCGGGAGTTTCTTTGATGGTGACAACGCCGGGATTGATGATATTAGTGATGCTGTCGTTTCGTTCAACTTTTGTTTGTGCAGATGCAGAGAGTGTTGTAGCTGCTATGATTGCTGCGAAAATATATTGTTTCATTGCTGTAAGGTTTATTTGTTCATAATTGCACGTTTGATTTCTGATAGAGTGGCTCTTCCTTCCATGTATATGAGAGCGCCTTTGTTTTTGTTTTCGTAGAAGAAAATATAGCGATTGCGACTTCTGCCTTTGAGCGGAGGGAGCTGATAGATGCCGTAGGCAAGTTTGCCGCCGCGCATCGACACCTCTTTGCGCTTGGCGGCGAGGCCGTCTTTGAGCACCTGGCTGCGTATAAACTCCGTAGCCTCGGCATCGTTGACAGTGATAGCCCGATAGAGGGTTATGTCCTCGCCCAAGATGTCGCTGCCGCTCACCATAGCTTCTTCGGCAAAATCCTTTTTGCTGTAGCGTCCGTCGAACACTTTGCTGATGTTGAGACCTTGCTGACAAAGCGCGGTCACCGACATCAACGGCAGCACAAACAGTATTAAAATTAGCCGTTTCATATTGGTAGTTTTTTTATTTGTTTTCGTATTGTTGCATAGCCTCTGAGAGGTCGGAAAGTTGGTCGTCGAAAGCGTCTTGCGATTGCTGCATTTGGTCGGCAAGGTCAGACAGTTGCGAGGCCATGATTTGGTTGAGCACCTTGGTGTCTTCGGTATATTTGCCGCCGACGTATGCATAGCTCTCGGCATGTGTGCCGCCGGCGGTGAATTGATGCACTCCAATCACGGCAATCACTCCAACCACGGCTGCTGCAGCCACTCGGCTCAGCGGGGCTATGAAGCGCGACGACCGGATGCGGGTGCTGCGACGTTGCACCGACATCACGGCCAAAGCATCTTCAACCTCGGCGGTGAATGCATATTTGCCGTTTGCAAGATATGTGCGCAACTGTTGCTCTTCGGCCTGCGAAGTCTCTGCGTTGAAGTATCGCTCAATCAAGCAATGCAGTTGTTGTTGCGTCAATTTTTTCATAATCGCATGTCATTTTTTTTAGTGTTAACCGATTTGCGCTCGCCATATATTTTGCGTATGGTGTTGCGAGCGCGACTAACGTTTGCTCTCACTGCGTCAATGCTCATGTGCAGCTCTGTGGCAATGTCGGCATATTCGCAGCCGTGCATATCGTGCATAGAGAGGATTTGGCGCTGCAAATCGGAGAGATTTGCGTTGATGATGTAGTGCACATCATCGTATAGTGCATCAGTGGTTGCCTCGGCATCGTCGTTTGCAACGTTGCGAAGCTCGTCGACATCTACCGCTATGCCTTGCCGCGCTTTGTGGCGCAGTGTGTCGATGCATTGGTTGCGCATCATTGTTGTCATCACCGCGTCGTTAAGCTCGCCGTCGGCCAACTCGCGTCGCGACCACAACTTCACAAAGAAATCCTGAAGGGCATCGTCGGCCTCAGAGTTAGAGCCGAGCATGCGCGAAGCCAGCGATTGCAGGCGGCGACGCATTGCCATGAAACGTGATGTTATGTTGTCTTCAGCCATTCTTTTTTGAGTTGTTTTACACTGTTAAGACGTGCAAGTTAGCAAATCATGACATAATTAAGTGTTAATATTTATTAAATTAAATATTCTATATCGCACAACACATTTAGCGATGCAATATTGTAGCTAAATTTGTAAATAAAACCAACCGTTATGATTGAATATATCAAAGGCACAATAGCCGACCTCACACCCGCCACAGCGACAATCGACACCGGTGGTGTGGCATATCTGCTTAATATTTCGATAAATACCTACACCGCCTTGCAAGGACAAACCGAGGCTAAGCTGCTGGTGCACGAAAACATTCGCGAGGATGCATGGTCGCTCTACGGCTTTGCAAGCGAGCGCGAGCGCGAGCTTTTTCGTGCACTCATCGGCGTGTCGGGCGTGGGAGCAAGCACGGCGCGCGTCATCTTGTCGGGTTTCACAACAGCCGAGCTCGAGCAGACTATAGCCGGAGGCGACGCCAAAGCTCTAAAAAATGTGAAAGGCATAGGCGGCAAAACGGCTGAACGTATCATCGTTGACCTGCGCGACAAAATAAAACCGCAGGACGATACGTTATTTATAAGGGTGCCCGCCGCCAACGATGCATTCGACGAGGCTATGGCTGCTTTGGTGATGCTTGGCTACACACGTCAACAAAGCCAGAAAGCGCTGAAAAAGCTCTTCGAAGCCGACCCTACACTCAAAGTCGAAAACGCTATCAAAAAAGCGTTGGCTTTAATGTGAGGCACCCCGCCGATAAATAATGAACAGCCGCTTTACAAAACAATATAAAACACTCATACGACTGATGCAACGCCTTGCGCTGCCGGTGCTCATCCTGGCACTGTCGGCGCTCGCTGTGGCACAAATCACCGTGACCAAACCGGTGCAACCGCCACCAGCCTCATATCCGGCGCCGGCAAAGACCGACTCCGTGCCGCTGGCTATGCCCATCAGCACCACCGTGCCCCAGTCATACGAAGACTTGATGAGCGACGAGCGAGGCTACGACCTCAAAGATCCGTCAAATATCAAGACTGTTGCCGAGTTCGACCCCGAAACCGGCTTTTACGTTATACGCACGCGCGTGGGCGATATGGATATTGCCACGCCATTTATGCTCTCCGAAAGCCAATACAACAACTGGCAGCTGCGCCGCTCGCTGCAAGAATACTACAAGCAGCGCAACCTTGAGCAAGTGACTGAAAAAGAGAAGCAGCCGTTCAACATTCTCGACATGAATTTTGCCCTCGGACCGTTGGAAAAAATCTTCGGTCCCGGTGGCGTGCAACTCAAAACTCAAGGCTCGGTGCAAGTGTCGATGGGCATAAAGAGCAACAAAACCGACAACCCGTCGCTCTCGCTCTCGGCACGCCGCAAAACATACTTCGACTTCGACCAAAAAATCCAGGCAACGATAGCCGCCTCGGTGGGCGACCGCATGAAGTTTAACATGACATACAACACTGCCGCCACCTTCGACTTCGACTCTAAAAACCTCAAACTCAGCTACGAAGGTAAAGAAGACGACATTGTGAAGAACATTGAGGCCGGTAACGTGTCGATGACCACCGGCTCATCGCTCATCAAAGGCAGCACCTCTCTGTTCGGTATCAAGACCAAGCTGCAATTCGGCAAACTCACAGCCACAGCGCTTGTGTCGCAACAAAACTCAGAGACCACATCGGTGAGCACAAAAGGCGGTGCGCAAACCACCGACTTTGAAATTAACGCCGACGCTTACGACCAAAACCGCCACTTCTTTCTGTCGCAATATTTCTACGAACACTACGACGAATTTGCATCAAAATTGCCGCTCGTCACCTCGGGCATCAGCATCACCCGCATGGAGGTGTGGATAACCAACAAGAGCAGCAAATACGACCAAAGCCGCAACATCGTGGCATTTATGGACCTTGGCGAGTCGACAAACCTGGCATCAAATCACTGGGTGGCAAACACAGCACAAGCCGTGCCGTCAAACTCGTCGAACAACCTGCTCAGCGAAATCAAAAACAGCTATCCCGACGCACGCATAATGTCGCAGGTGAGCTCGGCACTCAGCCCGCTCTCGGCATACGGCATAGAAGGAGGCCGCGACTACGAGAAAGTTGAGAGCGCACGTCTGCTCACCAGCAGCGAATACAGCTACAACTCAACCCTGGGCTACATCTCAATCAAGTCGGCGCTCAACACCGACGAGGTATTGGGTGTGGCATTTGAATACACCTATCAGGGCAAAGTCTACCAAGTGGGTGAGTTTTCGAGCGACGTGTCAAACACCGACCAATCGCTCTACGTGAAGATGCTTAAAGGCACCACCACCTCGCCGCGCCTGCCAATGTGGCGACTGATGATGAAAAACGTCTATTCGCTTGGCGGATACCAAATACAGTCGAGCAACTTCAAGCTAAACATCAAATATCTCAGCGATACAACCGGAACGTCAATCAATTACATCCCGGCAGCGAATATCGCCGACAAGACTTTGCTGCAGGTTATGAACCTTGACCGTTTGGACTCAAATCAGAACAGCAATTCAGACGGTTTATTTGACTTTATTGACGGCTATACCATCATTCCGTCAACGGGTAAGGTGATATTTCCCGTGGCAGAACCCTTCGGCGCACACTTGCGCAAAGCCATTGGCAACGATGCCATCGCCGACAAGTATGTGTACGAAGAACTCTACGACTCTACACTTGTGGTAGCCAAACAGTTCGCCGACAAAAATAAATTTGTGCTTAAAGGTGAATACCAGGCATCGTCGGGCTCACAGATACGACTCAACGCGATGAACGTGCCTCGCGGCTCGGTTGTGGTAACAGCCGGCGGTGTGACACTAACCGAAAACTCCGACTATACCGTCGACTATGCTATGGGCATTGTGACCATCACCAACCAAAGCATCATCGACTCGGGACAGAGCATCAACGTGTCGCTCGAAAACCAGTCAACCTACTCCACACAGCGCAAAACGCTTTTAGGTCTCGACATGCAATATGAGTTTAACAAGCACTTGACCGTGGGCGGCACATTCATGCACTACTCGGAGAAGGCACTCACCGAAAAAGTGAATATCGGCGACGAGGTTGTCAACAACTCAATGCTGGGCTTCAACCTGAGCTACAACAACGAGTTTATGTGGCTCACCAACTTGCTCAACAAGGTGCCCACAATCAACGCCACATCGGCATCAAAACTCAGCCTCACAGCCGAGTATGCACGACTCATACCACACAGCCAAAAGAGCGGTTCAAGCGCAGGCTCATCGTATGTTGACGACTTTGAGTCGACACAAACCGGCATAGACTTGCGCTCGCCTTACTCATGGTTCCTCGCCTCAACACCTTACGACTCGTCGGCCGATGCACTATTTCCCGAAGCTTCGCTGTCAAACAACGTAAACTACGGCAAAAACCGCGCGTTGCTCAACTGGTACTACATCGACCGCATGTTCACCTCGCGCAACTCGTCGCTCGTGCCGGGCTACATAAAGAGCGACCTTGATCAGCTGTCAAACCCCTACATTCGCGAGATTAAAGTCAGCGAGATATTCCCCGGCAGAGAGTTGACCTACGGCGAGTCGTCAACAGTGCAAACACTCAACTTGTCGTTCTACCCCGACGAGCGCGGCCCGTACAACCTCGATGCCGACAATATTGACGATACCGGCCACTTGCTCACCCCCGAAAAACGTTGGGGCGGCATCATGCGCAAACTCGATAACACCAACTTTGAGTCGAGCAACATCGAGTATGTGCAATTCTGGATGATGAACCCGTTCCTCGACCCTGACAATCAAAACTACGAAGGTGGCGACCTCTACTTCAACTTTGGTGAGGTGAGCGAAGATATCCTCAAAGACGGACTCAAGAGCTACGAGAACGGCAACCCCATCGACGGCTCAGACCAATACATGCAAGAGACGGCGTGGGGCCGCGTGTCAAGCCAAAGCTCGCTGACATACGCCTTCGACACAGCCACCGGCGCACGCCAAAACCAAGACCTTGGTCTCGACGGCTTGTCGAACGACGCTGAATATACCCACGAAAGTTACAGCAATTATCTCGACAAATTGCGCACTCGCCTGTCGGCAAGCACACTCGAAGAGATGCAAAACGACGCATTCTCGCCGCTCAACGACCCCGCCGGCGACAACTATCACTTCTATCGCGGATACGACTTCGACGAGCAACGCCTCAACATACACGAGCGCTACAAGCACTACAACGGCACCGAAGGCAACTCGCTCTCGCCCGACGATGCCGACGATGCCCTCTATCAAGCAGCGCGCGCCGTGCCCGACGTTGAAGACATCAACCAAGACAATACGCTCAACGAATATGAGCGCTACTACCAGTATAAAGTCTCAATACGCCCCGAAGATTTGGTTGTCGGCCACAACTACATCACCGACAAGCAATCAACCACCGTGCGCACCGTTGACGGCAAAAATCAGGAAGTTGAATGGTATCAATTCAAAATACCTTTGAGCGACTACGAGCGCGTTGTAGGCTCAATCAACGACTTCACAACCATACGCTTTGTGCGCATGTTTATGACCGGATTTAAGAAAGAAACTCACCTTCGCTTCGCCACACTCGAACTTGTGCGCGGCGAATGGCGCACATACGACTACAACCTCAACAACCGCGGCGACACTCCCGCCGAAGGTCAAATTGACATATCGGTAGTAAACATCGAAGAAAACGCCAGCCGCAAGCCGGTGAACTATGTTTTGCCTCCCGGTGTGACGCGTATCGTTGACCCCGGTCAAAGCCAAATCACTCAGCTCAACGAGCAATCAATGTCGATGAAGGTCACAAACCTCGCCGCCGGCGATGCTCGCGGCGTATATCGCAACACATCGCAAGACTTGCGCAACTACAAGCGTCTGCAAATGTGGGTGCACGCCGAGCAAGTTATCGACGACAACACCAACCTCAAGAGCGGCGACCTCTCGCTGTTTGTGCGCCTCGGCACCGACGTCAAGTCAAACTACTACGAGTATTCAATACCCCTGTCACTCACCCCCGAGCGCAGCGACTATAACAACAACTCTACCACCGACCGCTATGCCGTGTGGCCCGAGGACAACCACCTTGACTTCAACCTTCAAAGCCTCGTCGACCTCAAAACCGCACGCAACACCGCCAAGCGCGAAGAGCAAGCCGGCGTGAGCTACAACACTCTGTTCACCGACCGCGACCCCGACAACGAGCGCAACACTATTGCCGTTATCGGTAACCCCACGCTCAGCGATGTGCGCGTCATACTCATCGGTGTGCGCAACAATTCGGCTACCACCAAAGACGGCACCGTGTGGGTGAACGAGCTCAAGGTCACCGACTTTGACGAGTCGGGCGGTTGGGCGGCTAAAGCCAACGCAACCCTCACCCTCAGCGATGTTGCCACGCTCAACATGGGCGCGCACAAAGAGACAGCCGGCTTCGGCGGCGTTGACCAAAGTCTCAACAATCGCCGTCTTGACGACTACGAGCAATATAACTTTGCCGTGCAAGCCGACCTTGGCAAACTCGTGCCCGAAAAGGTTAAACTTCGCGCACCGATTTACTACTCATACTCTAAAGAGACAACTACTCCCAAATATAATCCGCTCGACCAAGACGTGCTGCTCAAAGACGCTCTCGACGCTTGCGACACCAAAGAGCAACGCGACTCTATCAACAGCTTTGCCATCGAGCGCTCAGTGGTGCAAAACTTCTCGCTTTCGGGCCTCAACTTCGGCGTGCAAAGCAAAAACCCCATGCCCTGGGACCCCGCCAACTTCACGTTCAACTTCTCATTCAACAAGCAACACAAAAACGACCCGACAACCGAATACGAGAACACCAACGACTATCGCGGTTCGTTCCAATACACCTATACCCCCTACATCAAAGGGTTGAAACCTTTCAGCAAACTTGTGAAAGGCAAAAACAAAAACTTGACATTCATCAAAGATTGGGAGATACAGTGGCTGCCCAACAATATATCATTCCTCACCAACATGAGTCGCTACTACTACGAGCAGCAAACACGCTCGGAGGTCGACGACAACTTCCAGTTGCCGGTGTCGGTATCTAAAAACTTCCTTTGGGACCGTCAACTCTCAATCACTTGGAACATACTCAAATCGCTGACACTATCATTCAACTCAAACACTTCGGCACGCATCGAAGAGCCCACCGGCGCAGTAAACAAAAAGCTGTTCCCCGACGAATATCGCGAGTGGAAAGAGGAGGTTTGGAATTCGATAAAATCAATGGGTACGCCCTGGAATTACAACCAAACATTCTCGGCAGCATACAAGGCACCGTTCTCACGCATACCGGTGCTCGACTTCCTCTCAGCCTCGGCAAACTATAACGCCACCTACAAGTGGGACCGCGGCGCCACAATTGACGACGTGGAGCAAGGCAACACCATCGCCAACCAAGCTGCCACCAGCGCCGATGTGCGCCTCAACTTCGACGGTCTGTGGAACAAGATACCCTTTGTTAAAGACGTGAACAAACGTTTTGCATCGCAAAGCCGCGCACAAGCCAAGCGCGACAGCAAAACCAAAAAGCCCAAAAAGTTTGAACGCACATTCAAGCTCTTGCCCGACACCACACTCACCATCAAGCACAACCTCCGCACACAAAAAGTGAAGGTTGTTGCCGTCACCACCAAAGGCACACCCATTGCCGTAGAGACTAAGGTTGTTGACGCCAACACCATTATGGTGCTCACAAAAGGCGACGAGAACGTCAAATTTACCATCACCGAAAACTTAAAAGACGAGAAATCGTTGATGCGCAACATCGGCGAATACACCACACGCCTCGTCATCTCGCCGCGCTCACTGTCTTTGCGCTACAAACGCACCAACTCAATGAGTTTGCCACTGTTCACCCCGAGCGTAGGCAACGTCTTCGGACAGTCGAACAGCTACGGCCCGATGAGCCCCGGCCTCGACTTTGCCTTCGGCTTCAACGGCGACGACTATGTTGACAAAGCCTTGAACAACGGATGGCTAATCACCGACGACGGACAAACATCGCCGGCAGTGATAAGTCACGCCACAGAGTTCAACCTCGAGCTGCAACTCGAGCCGTTCAAAGGCTTCAAGATTACGCTCACCGGCAACCGCACCGACAACCGCACACAACAAGTGCAATTCATGTACGACGGCATGCCCACAACCTATTCGGGCTCATACACCAAAACGCACTGCGCAATAGCCACAGCCCTGCGCGGCAGCAGCGCCGATGACAACTACAATAGCGAAACATTCAACAAATTTATTGAGAATATCGACATTGTGCGCGACCGCATAGAGCAACAATACCTCCACACATACTATCCCACCACCGGATTTATGGAGGGCACAGCCTATGCCGGCACACGCTTCAACAGCGAAGTTGGCGGCGTGAGCGAGACATCGAGCGACGTGCTTATCCCCGCATTCGTTGCCGCCTACACCGGCACCGATGCCCGCAAAACATGGCTCAACCCGTTCCCGTCGATAGCCTCAATATTACCGAACTGGAAAGTGACCTACGACGGTCTTTTGCAACTTGGCAACATGCGCCGTTGGTTCAAATCGTTCACCCTCAGCCACGCCTATCAGTGCACATATTCTGTGGGCTCATACTCGTCATATCTCAACTGGGTGGCGGTTGGCGGCGACAATATGGGCTTCACTCTCGACGAGCTCACCGGCAACCCCGTGCCGTCGTCGCCCTACAACATTTCGTCGGTAGCAATCACCGAGAAGTTTGCGCCGCTGGTTGGTGTGAACGTGACTCTGCAAAACGAGCTTCAACTCTCGGCAGAATATCGCGACCAGCGCACACTGACACTCAACAGCTCGGCAGCACAGATTGTTGAAGCCACAACCAAAGGCATCAAATTGGGCGCCGGCTACAAGATTGTGGGCTTCAACACATTCCTCAAAATGAAGGGTACACAACAAGGTGTGAGCAACGACTTGACGCTCAATGCCAATGTGAGTCTCGACAACACCAAGAGCCTCATACGCCGCATATCGAGCGACGCCTACACCCAGCCCACCTCGGGCACCCGCTCATTCAACATCAATTTCACCGCAAACTATGTGCTCTCTAAAAAAGTGACACTGTCGGCATACTTCGACCACCAGGCCAGCACACCACTTGTCACCACATCTTCATATCCAACAACAAATACCAGCTACGGCATATCGGTCAATCTATCTCTTGCAAGGTAACAACATGTCAGGAAAAAACAATTTTATTGCTATCACAGCAAAAATTATACTCGCTGTGGTGTGTATTGCAGCAGCTTGCATACCAGGCATATATGCGGCGCACATCGGCGCACAACCCTTCGATGAGCCATACCAAATACTCAACGCACTCGACTATAAAAACGTGCCGTTTGCGCCACTATCCAACTTGTTTGGCCACATCTTCGGCACGCACTTCGGCTACGAGTGGCTCACGTTTCGCTATCTTGGTTTGGGCTTGTGCTTACTGTCGGTGCTCATGGGATGCGTGTACTATCTTTGCATGACACACAACTACAAAGTTTTTCTGATTTGCACCACATTTTTGGTGCTGATAGTAGGCTGCTACCGATTGTGTTTTTCAATTTACGGCTGGGACAGTTGGTCAACATTCACACTTGTTGCTACATTGATTTTGACGATAGAATATCTTAATCGCAAAAGCGTGTGGCTGCTTGTGGCAATAGCCTTGCTCTCGGCTGTAGCTATAGCTTGCCGCGTGCCAAATGCCGTGATTTTGCCGCTGATGGTTGTAATTATATATGCCAATATCGACGCATCACAGCGTCTGCGCCACTCGGCAATATATCTTGTTGTGGCGATTGCCGCAACACTCGCCATACTCTGCGCAATATACGGCTCGCTCGTCACATACCTCTGTTATCTGCGCGATAACACTGTTGATAGCCATGATATAATATCGATAATTGCCGGACACATCAACGGTGTGGCACGCAACCTCTCGTACATCGCCATGATTGTTGTGGCATACTATCTGCTGCGGCGCGCAAAGACAAAGGCTCAAAAGATTATATTGCTGATAGGGTTCGCCTACACCCTACTACTCAATGTCTACAACCGCATCACGCCGTTTCACTCGAGCACACTCGACTTGCATCTTGCCTCGGTGTTGATGCTGCTGGGCACGGCATACTACATGCACCGCGGCACAGCCACCGGGCGCAAACTTTTGGCTATCACACTGATTGCAATAGTGCCCATAGCCGGCAGCAATACAGGCATTTACAAGTTCATCATGTTGCCGATAGTGCCTATCTTGCTGATGTATGTGCAAGGGCGGCTCAACCGCGAGATGAAAATCATTGGTGGTATATGTTTCGCCTCGATTTTAATCTATGCGCCGTTAGGCTCTCGACGCTATTCGTACAACGACGAAGGCTACAAACGTGCCACATACACATATAATCACACCCTTGCCAAAGGACTGAAAACTGCGCCCAACCAAGGCGAATACACCATCGGGATTATTGATGCGGTGCAGCCGTATCAAAAGAAATACCGCATACTTGTGTTGCGCCGCGACTATGATTATATCTATGAATACTTGCTGCAAGAGCGCAACGAATATTTGCGACACCGCTTTGACGGAGTGTCACCCGACGACAAAGACTACGTTGCCTATGTTGCCGCACAAATAGCAGCGGCACGCAAGGCATCGCCGACAACGAAACCGCTGGCGGTGCTATACTTTGGCGGGGAGTCGGAGATGACAAAGCTGCTCGACAGTAGCTGTCACAAGGAGATTGACGGCGACGGCTTCACATTCTACGTTATGCACTGACTGTTTTATTTTTTAAGGGCATTGATGGCTTTTGCAGCAAGTGCCGGCTCATAGCCGCGCTGCACGGCAAAGCGCAACAACTTCATGCGCGACTCATAGCTTGTGATATCGTCGAAAGTGTCAGCTTTCTGCTTGATAGTGTAAGCAAGATTGAGGCTATAAAGCTCGCTGTCAATTTCGCTGAGAGCATCAGCAATGATATCGGCATCGATGCGCTTCATCTCAAGGGCTTGCTTTATGCGCAGACGACCGCGCTTGGCAAATTTCACCTTGTCGTTGACAAAAGCGCGTGCAAATCGGGCATCATCAACATATCTTGTTTTTTGCAACTGAACGATGATTTTATCGCTGTCGGCGGTGGAAATGCCCCACTGCCACAATTTTTCGCGCAACTCATGAGTGCAGTGCTCGGCGCGAGCACACATAGCTTCAAGACGTGCAAGAGCGTCGTCGTAGGTCACCGGTCGGCGTGATTTTAGCGCTGACATATAGCAAAACGAATATTGCCGCGAAAGTCGCGCACGGTGTCGACTTTACTAAAGCCAACAGAGGCGAGCATGTCCCGCAGCTGATTAACGAATAATGGATTGATCTCAAAATAAAGGCTGCCATGCGGCGAGAGAGCCGTGTGGGCATAGACGGCAATAGCGCGATAGAAGAGCAACGGGTCGGCGTTGGGCACAAACAGAGCCGTGGCGGGCTCGTGGTCGTAGACGCGAGCATCCATGTCGGCACGCTCAGCCTCGGCGATATACGGCGGATTGCTCACTATCACATCATAGCTGTCGGGGCGTGCTTGCAGTTGCAAGGCGTCGGCACGCTCAAAGCTGACTGACACATTCATGTCGCGGGCATTGTGGCGCGCCACGTCGAGGGCGTCAGCCGAAATGTCGATAGCCGAGACGTCGGCAAACTTCAGGCCGCGTGCCAGAGCAATGGCTATGCATCCGCTGCCGGTGCCAATGTCGAGGAGTCGCACGTCTTTAGCGCTGCCAAAATCGTCGATAATACGGTCAACGAGCTGAGCCGTCTCGGGCCGAGGTATCAGCGTGGCGGCAGTGACACGCAGCTCCATGCCCATAAAATAAGCCTTGCCGAGCACATACTGCATAGGTTCGCCATCGACTATGCGCTGCACTATGCGCTGCACCTCGTCGACGGTGTCGTCGGTCACTTCGCGATAGCCGTATAGCACAATGTCGGTGGGCGAATAGCCCCGCACGGCGCTAAAAATTTCGCGCATCATAGCCGTGGCTTCACCGTCGTCGACAACGGCGCTGAGACGGCGCACAATATACTGTTTAAGCTCGGTTACGGTCATCTGAAAGCGAAATTTTTATGTTTTTAGCAATACAAAAGTATAAAAAATTTGTCAATTGCAGAAATTTCACTAACTTTGCACCATCATTCGGCGCTCGAATGGTGGAATGGTAGACACGAGGGACTTAAAATCCCTTGGCCATTGCGGCTGTGCGGGTTCGAGTCCCGCTTCGAGCACAACAACGGCCGGCTTCGTCACTGCGAAGTCGGCCGTTCCGCTAAAAAATTTGATGATTTGCAAATAAACTTGTACATTTGCATAATTCAAAAATTCAACACGATGGAAACTACAGTTTTCAATGATGCCCAACTTCATGTGCTGAATATGGCATCACACATAAAAACTACGGCAAATCTCAATAAGCTCAAAGATCAATTAGCCAAATTTTACGCAAAGCAAATTGATGAGGAGATGGAACAGCTTTGGCAAGATGGCACCCTAAGCGAAGATAAGCTCAAACAACTTCGTTCAACCCACCTAAGAACGCCATATAAATAATCCGCTCTGAGTATGCGCTACGTAGTTTTAGATACAAATTGCCTTGTGCAGATAATATCTGTGCATAGCCCCTACCGTAGTATATGGAATGCGTTTCTTAACCGTGAATTCACTTTATGCTTGACAAACGAAATTCTCAGCGAATATCAAGAAATATTACAACAACAAACCACTGTCTCAATTGCAGAAAACATTGTATCATTATTGCTCAATAGCAGCAATATCAAATACGTAAATCCAACGTTCAGGTTTAACCTCATTAAGAAAGATCCGGATGATAATAAATTTGTTGATTGTGCTATTGTAAGTGGCGCTGACTATATTGTGACTGAAGACAACCATTTCAATATTTTAAAATATATCGATTTTCCGGTAGTGTCGGTTGTAACACTTGATGAATTTTTGGAACAATTAAATTAAAAAAGGAATATAGACTATGCATTATCAATATCAGACTACAGGGACTTGCTCACGACTTATTGACTTTGAGGTGGCAGACGGCAAGGTGACAAAGGTATCATTTTTGGGCGGTTGCAACGGCAACCTGCAAGGATTGTCGCGCCTCGTCGAGGGCATGCCTATCGACGACGTGATAGCCCGCCTCAAAGGCATAGACTGCAACGGCAAAGGCACCTCATGCCCCGACCAACTGGCGTGCGCCCTCTTGCAAGCAAGAAGTAAAGAGTAAAAAAAGGGAAGGATACAAGAAAAGCGAGCTCGAGGGAAACTCGGGCTCGCTTGCTTTTCTAATAATTACACTTATAGGATTAGAAATGCCATTTAATACCGGCAGCAAGGAACAAACCATTGCGTTTTGCACCGATATATTCTGAAGCTTCTTTGATGGGAGCGTATGATTTATAGATATCTTTGTCGTCGTTGTACCCCCAGTTGAATGCATAGCCACCGGTGAGAGTGATTTGCCAAGGATATGCAATGTTGAAGTCGAGGCGAACACCTACGGGAGCACGGAAGGCAATACCTGTGATAGATTTGGTGTCTGAGCTGTTGGCGTCAGTCTTCAATGCATCTTTGTTTAACATGATACCGGCTTCACCTTGAACGAGGAAGTAAGGCATTACTTCTAAGAAACCTGCAAAGACTTTACTGATACCATAACCAATACCGATGTTTGCAAACACGGGCGATTTGAATGTTTGGGTTGAATATCCGAGTGTGAAGTTTTCACTCGGTTTGTCAGTTACAGAAATTGCGATATCTGCCAATGCGTGGTGAACGAGACCAACTTTTGTGTAGCCAACTTGATAGTCATAGTCGAGTTGAGCGCCATAGTTGTGAACTGACCATGTGCCTTCAACAGAGATAGCCATTCTCTTATCGCGAGTTACAACTGCGATATCACCTTTTTTGCGGTTACCTCTTGTGCCTGCAACGAAGTAGAGACGAGAGTCAACTGTGTCGACAGCACAAACACGGGCACGTGAAATGCGTTTAGAGTACATTTGACCTTCTTTGTCCATCTGTTGGTTGTAAACAGTAACGAGGTCACCTTTTTTCACACCGTTTGTAGAGTTGGCGTCGATTTTAGCCGGGTTGCGTTGGATGATTTGGCCGCGAATAGCGAAAGCGGTAGCATTTTTAGCGAGGCTACTGTTCATTTTAGCATACTCGTCGTCGATTTTTTCGATTGAATATGCCAGCAATTCAACGGGCACATCAATTTTGCTGAGACCGGCGGGGTTTTCCCAAGTGTTATAAACATCGTTGAGCACCTCTTTGTCAATGCAAACGTGGAATACCATATAAGCGATGCGGTCAGTGCCACTTTTTGTTTCCAAGTAGATGTAGTTGTGAGCCAAGATTGGGAGATAGTCTTCGCGCAACACATCGCTTGCACTCTTGTAGTTTTCGTTAGCGAACTCGAGGTCACCGCGCTGAATATTTTGCAGAGCGCGTTGTTTGAGCATATCATCGGTGAGTTGGCTGCTGCTACCACCGTTGGTGAAGAGATAGCGGAGCACTTTGTTACCTACGCGCTCGGCATTGAGGCTATTGAGCACTTCGGTAGCTTGAGTCTCACTGAAGCCTTTTTTAGCATCAGCAGGAGTGGGGAGAGCAGTGCTGATTTGCACGGGGTTCTCAAACAATTTTTCCTCGTAACCATAGCGTTCCACACTTTCATAGTCGCCGGAAACGCCGATAATGTTACTTTTTGCGTCGTAAAACACCTTAGACTTAGCTTGGGCAGGCAACGACAACGAAAACAAGCATAAAGCAGCAACGCATGCCTTAAGCAGATTAGATTTTTTCATAAATCGGTTGATGTTAGTTAATTAAGGAGAAAAAAATTATAGGTTTAGATAAAACGTATTCAGAGCTAAACAGCAATTACCACCAGTGAATGTTGTAGACAACACGCGGACGTGAGGCGGCACGAGCGGCGGCAACTTTAGCTGCGCCGTTGATGAGCGCAAGTTTCTCGCTGTGAGCGTTTTGCTGAGCTTTGAGACGGTCGGCGCGCTCTTGTGCCTGCTGGCGTTGCAAGCGTGATGAAATTTCGTTGAGCAACGTGGTGGCTTGCGCAGTGACTTTGTCTGAAGGTGACTCGATCTGTCCGATATATCCTTCAGCCTCGGCAGCGCCTGCTTCGGTGGGAGAGGCGCTCCATGCTGCGCGTGCTTTTGTGATAAGCTCAAGGTTGCTGGCTTCAAGCTGTTGTTTAGAGTATTTAGCTATAAGAACTTGTGCTTGCTCATATTGATCGCAAATTGAGGGGATGCTGAGCAATGAGTTGTAAGCGTCGTCGTATTGACCGGCAGCGGCTTGTGCTTTTGCGCGGCTGATGATATCAGAAGCATTAGCGTTGTAGTATTCGCTGACGCGTTCTTTGCCCACTTGTATTGCTGCACCGAGCTCGGGATTGTTGATATTGATTTTGCGATAAGCCGAGGCGTATGCTTCAGCGGTGGTGCCGCCAATGCCTTTGACCTCAAAGTTGCACGACGAGAAGAGGGTGCCGTCATCGCCGTTGCCGATGTAGACGGTGACCGAAAGGTTTACTACGGTCTTGACGGGAGCTGTTGCCGTTTGAGTTTTATCGAGCTCAATGGCGTGAGCTGTGATGATGAAAGGTGTTGACAAACCGTTGCCCACCATGCCGTTTTGTGTGACTATGCGCGACAGTTTGTCGAGCAAAATTTTGTCGGCTTGCGGAGTGTCTTGACTGCTCTCAACGTAGGGAGTGAGAACAATCTTGCCGACGCTGCTTGACTGTGCAAATGCTGCAACAGAGAGCAGACACGATAGAATGAATAAAGAGAGTTTCTTCATCGTTATATGCAGATTTAAAGGTTAAAGACCGCCGAGCAACACATAAACCAAGCCTACGCCGATAGGTGTTGTAGACACAGAGCAACCAAATTGTTTGAGGTCGCGCTCAATGGGTTTGATGAATTTTTCGGCATTGAGAGAACTTACTTTTCCTTTGCTGCTGCCAAAGCCACCGGCCTTAGCCATACCAAAGAGAGGCACGCGCACTTGGTTGAAAGCGAGGCGAGTGCGAGTTTTGCCGTTAGCAGAGTAAGCGCCTTTCACGCAGTTTTCGCTAATCCAATAGTCGATATATTCGCCAAGTTCGCCGCTCTCGCCGTTGATGCTTACTTCCGACTCAAAGTTGAGGGGGCAGTCGTCGGCGATTTGGAATATGATTTGACATTCGCGACCGTCGCGGCCCATGACTTCGAAGTGGCTGTTGAGGTTGCTGCAAAATTCGTCCATAAAGCTCATAACAGACTCGTTGAGGAGAGTAGCCACCGGAGCGTTGCTGGCAGAGCTTGTGCCGGTTTTACCGAACACAACTTTAGCAGAAGCTGCATCTGTGGCTTTAACAATAAATTCGAGTAAGCGGCGCGGGCCGTAGGGTTTATTGTTCATTGTGAGGTTGATGAGTATATCGGCGTTAGCAACACGGGTGACGCGCGAAAGGTCATCTTCTTGAGCGAGGCCGTCGCCTTTAGAGAGGTGAGTTTCGTTGATAGCGCTTTCGTTGTCAATTTGGTCGAGAACAGCCTCAAGGTCTTGCATGGGATATTCACGTTGTTGCATTATGTTTGCCATAGCAACCATAGCGCCTGCCATCTCCTTGTTAGCAAGAGCTTTGCGATAGTCGGGAGCACCGTCTTCAGAGGTATAGTGGTTTTCGATGCACCAGTTTTTATCGGGCACAACCATGATTACGGGTTTAGCTGCAGTTTGAGCGTAAACTCCTGATATAGAGCACACGGCAGCAGCCAAGAAGAGCACTGCTGATTTCAGTTTATTCATAATTCGGTGAAGTATAAAATATTAAAAGGATTAGAAGGATTAATAGTGGAATTGGTCACCAAGAGCGCGACGTATGCCGTTGGCTTCGAGCATTTTGCGCAATTCGTCATAGTAAACCACTAAGTTGATGCCAACACGTTGTCCTTGCGGCGTTTTGATGTTGTTTTCGCCTGTGGGATAAGCCGAGTTTACATCGCGGACATAGTTGAGGAATTCGCCTTCGGTGAAGAATTGAGTGAAGAACGATTGGTATTCGTTGTATTTGCTTTGGTCAACCAGGGGAGGAAGTTGGCCAATGCCCATGCCTTGCGACTCGGCAGAGGGCTGAATGCCTGTGAACATAGCGGCGGCTACGGCGTCCATGCGTGCTTGATCCATAGCAGAGTCGGTATTTTTACCATAAGCCCAAGCTTTCACAAGTTTGCCGTTAGCGGCAGAAGCGGTTTGGACTACCATGTAGTCATGGTTTAAATCAAATTTGTACTTTTTCTTAGCATAGCCTGCTGATGCACCTACTAATACGGCGAGTAGGAGCACCACAATTCTTGTTAATTTCATTGCAAAATCTGTTTAGTTTAAGTGTAATAGAAGAATACACAAAATTAAACATTAATTGTATTACCCCCCCCGATGTTTAGTTAATTATTACTAACTACATTAAATTTATGTTTGTTTCAGCTAATTTTAATAAATTTGTAACATTAGCTTAGAATGAAAGGCCGAGGCGCATTGAGGCATAACTGATGCCGGGGCAATCGAGACGGCGTTCACCACGCATACATTCGTCTTGGCCAACATAGGTGTAGCCGATGATGAGGTGTGAGGCGAAATTTTTGCCGTTGGCAAGAGTGACGCCGATGCCTGCCGAGCCGTAAGGTTGCGATTGCTGTCCTTCATTGTCTTTGTAGACGAGCGCCAAGCCGCCGCGCAAATCGAGGAACACGAGTTTGCGGGTGTTGCTGAAGTCGGTGCGAAAGACTACCGACAGCGGATATATGCGCGACGATGTGCCGACGGTGAAGTTTGCCTCAGCCGATGCGCCGAAAAAGCGCACCCAGCGATATTGCAAGCCAAACTCGCCGTTGATGCCCATAGTTGACATGTTGTGGCCGCTGAGCTCAATGCCACCGGCAAGGTTTGCACCCCAGGCAAAGCGCAACGGGCGCGGCTGCAGGTCTGAGGAATTTTGGGCAGAGAGAGAGATGCTCACAAGGCAGAGCAACGAGAAGAATATAAGTTTGAGTTTGGTCATTATTTTTTGCGTAGTTTGAGGCAGGTCCAATTTTTTTCTTCGGTGTAAGAGTCTTGTTCAAGGCCGAGAGGTGCGGCGGCAGCCATAATCACGGGGATATCCTCCACATAGAAGCCACTGAGCAGCATCACGCCGCCGCTTTTGAGGGCCGCAGCATAGCGGTCAATGTCACCGGTGATGATATTGCGGTTGATGTTGGCAACAAACACGTCGGCGGGGGCAAGGTCGGCAAGAGCCGAGGCGTCGCCGTTGATAAGCTTAATCTCGGGGTGCGAGTTTAGACGCACATTTTCGAGAGCATTGGTATAGGCAAACTCGTCGATTTCGATGCCTGTAACATCTGTAGCTCCGAGCATACTTGCCAGGATAGCAAGGATGCCTGTGCCGGTGCCCATATCAATAACCGTTTTGCCTGCAAGGTCGAGGCCGAGCAAGGCGGTGATTACTTGCGAAGTTGTGGCGTGGTGACCGGTGCCGAAAGCCATTTTGGGGTCGATGACAATGCGATATTGAGCCTCGGGCACATCGGTGTGGAAGCTGCTGTATATGGCACATTTATCGCCGACTACGATGGGTTTGAAGTAGTTTTTCTCCCACTCGGCATTCCAGTCGCGGCCTT
>CAZYNO010000005.1:0-26323 GCA_964648845.1 uncultured Bacteroides sp. | reverse complement strand
GCTTTGTCGTCGGCGCCGAGCAGAGTGTTGCCGTCGGTGACGATGAGAGCTTGGTCGCGATAGTGAAGCAACTCGGGAAATTCAGAGGGTGACAGCACAATATTTTTCTCTTTGTTGAGCACAATATCGCCGCCGGTATAGTTTTCGATGATGCGCGGATTGACGTTGCGGCCCGACATGTCGGGGCTTGTGTCGAGGTGCGCAATGAAACCCACGGTGGGCACCTTGCGGTCTGAGATATTGGCGGGGAGAGTAGCCATAAGATAACCGTTGTCGTCAAGCGATATATTGATCAGACCGAGTTTGTGCAACTCTTTCTCAAGTGCCTGAGCAAAAATCATTTGACCGGGGGTTGAGGGGGTCATGTTGGTGAGTTCGTCACTTTGTGTGTCGAATTTCACATACTGCAAAAAGCGGTCAACTATGTTCATGGTGTGGTTAATGATATAGTTTTAATAGTTAATATTATACGAACAATATGCGAGGAGATGTGATATTGTTGCAAAATTACTAAAAATATTGCAATAGAGCTATCTGCAATGCCTTTTTTATGAATTATTTGCGCTATATTCGCTCTTTTCGCGATGTTTAAGTTTTCGCGCTTATCTACAAATAAACTATAATGAACAATAAAATTAGCTAAATATTTGAAAATCGTGGTTAAATTGTGTATATTTGTGGCGAACTAATATATCGTTACCATTTTCGTTCGCGATCAACACACATCTTCAAAACTTTTTTAAACCAAGCGTCATGAAAATAGCATACTGTCTACCTTGTCTGTGCAACTCGTTGGGAGTGGAACGCGTAGTCACCACAAAGGCTAACTATCTTGCCGATGTGCTGGGCTATGAGGTTGCAATTTTTACCACCGATCAGTGTGGCCGTGTGCCATTTTTTGCGCTCTCGCCTAAAGTCAAGCTCGTAGATTTAGGCATCAACTACTCTCAAACCGATCACACACCCGTTGGCAAGCTTTACAACTCAACCGTCAAGCGTCGTCGACATGCTCGTCGATTGGAGAAGGCTTTGGCCGACTTCTGCCCCGACATATCTATTGCCGTGTCGCGCCGCGAATTGCCGATACTCTATAAACTCAAATCGGGCGGAGTGCACATCGCCGAGCGACACATGAACAAAAATTGCCGCCTACGCGATGAATATCCGTCGTTGGGCCGCGCATTCCGCAAGTGGCTCAGCCGCCGCGAGGAGCGCTGGGTGTCGCACTACAAATGCTGTGCCACGCTCACCGAACAGGACAAGTCTTTTTGGCGCCACAACGAAAACATGGTGGTTATTCCAAATCCCGTCACCATCAAACCAAAGCCGTCGCAGCACAACAATCGCAAGCAGGTGCTGGCTGTTGGTCGCATTTGCTATGAAAAAGGATTTGACCGCCTGGTTAAAGCTTGGGCAATCGTCACCAAAAAACATCCCGAGTGGATTTTATCTATAGTAGGCCCGTTCGACGATATTGCCGAGGTGAAAAAATTGCGCCGTCTCATCGACTCGCTGCAGCTCTCTACGGTGCAGATATTCCCGCCCTCAAACGATATTCTCTACTACTATATCAACAGCGAAATATTAGTGCTCAGCTCGCGCTATGAGGGAATGCCGCTGGTGATGCTCGAGGCTATGTCGTGCGGCGTGCCTTGTGTGGCTTTCGACTGTCTGTGCGGCCCGCGCAACATCATCTCTAACGGCAAAGACGGCTTGCTGGTGCGCAACGGCGACATTGCAAACCTTGCAGAGTCGGTGAAGCTGCTGATTGAAAATCCCAAGCTGCGCCAATTTATGGGCGAGAATGCCGTGAAAAAGTCACAGCGCTATGCTCTCACAGTCATCATGCGTCAGTGGGATGCTCTCTTCAAATCGCTGCTCAATAAGTAACTATTATTTTTCGACGAACAGTGCAGATGCCGGTATCGGTGTCTCGTCTATTGTGCGCGACGAGTAGCCTATTTCAAGCTCCTGGCCCATGTAATCTTCAAAATACTTCACTTTCAAGCGGTGCAAGCCGGGCTCTAAGGCAATTTTGCCGTTGGCGCGACGTGCGCTGTGGCCGCCGTCGTTGTTCACCACCTCGTTGCCGTCAATATAGAGCATTGAGCCGTCGTCGCTGTAGGTGTAGAAGCGATATATGCCGCGTTCGGGTATATGGATAAGCGCGTCGAAAATATAGCCGAAATGGTCATCTACCGCTGCATCGGCAATCGAGGGGTAGGGCATGATGCCTTGCTTTGTTGCCGTGCAATTGTCGAGGTCGGCGATATGCTTGAATTTTCCTTCGTAGTATGTATATTTCACACCGTTCTTACCGGCTTTTGCTGCAACGGCAGGAAGGTAGCTCGCTGTTTGCTCTTCAATCGAGTTGAGCTGTGAGGGATAGTAGTATGTGCCTTCGCGTCCTTGCGGAGTAGTGACGTAGGTGTCGAATTGGCGTTTGCCTTCGCGCAATGTTATGATGCGTGCACCGCGCACAAAGTCGCCGTAGGCATCTGCCCCGGTCTCACGGCCAAAGCCTAAGGCAATGTTGCGCACTGTGCCGATGTAGTCGTTATCGTGGTCGTGGCCCACAAAAACGCCCATCACGTCGCCCATCTCAACAAACGATGCAAACATGCCTGAGTTGATGCGCGGGCTTGCTATGCCCTCGTTTTGTGTGCCGAAACGGTTGGCGTCGTCGGCAAGCTCGGCAAATTCGGGCAGCGCAATGTGAAAGAATGCCAAGGCGGGCACCGGAGTGCCGTTGTTGGCAGCGGTATATTTGCGGCTTTGTTGGCGATACCACTCTATTTGGTCGAAGTGTATCCAATCATATTTGCCAAGCTCTTTGTAGGGCTGATAGTCGTTAGAGTCAATGCAATAAATCAGTGCTGCCACGCTGTTGTCGGCGCCATACACCGGGAGTGTGCAGTTGCCGCAGCCAAAAATTTCTGCCGGACCTTTGTCGCCGACATAGTATGGCGACTGCATCACAAAGTCGAAAATCTCGTCTTTGCTCAGATATTCGGCATCGTGATTACCCATCTCGATGGTGAACGGCATCTTCAGGTCGTTAAACAAATCAACCACAGCTTTCCAACCATCAATAGCCGGGTCGTCGGTCACAATGTCGCCGGTGAGGATTGCTATGTCGGGATGCTCCTCGCCGACAATGGCGCGTATTGTGGCTTCGGTTTGGCGACAGCCCTCGGCTGATGCCGGATTGATGTGTAGGTCGGTGAATTGAGCTACTTTAAATGCACCGTCGCTGTTGAATTTTAGTGTTATTGCCTCGCAGTTGAAGCTTAACGCGGCAAGCGTGAGAGCTATGATTGATTTCAGTTTCATGAGTTATATTGTTCGCTGAGCAGTTGTGGATGTTCGTGGTAGATTTTCACTATAAGTTCGCCAAACAGCGTGTTTGCCCAGGCAAACCATGAGCGTGTGAAGTCGGCGCTGTTGTTGACGTTGAACGACTCGTGCATAAAGCCCGTGTCGCCGTCGGTGTTGCGCAGCAGCGTGAGCACACTGCGCAGCTCGTTGACGTCGCTCGATGTGAGGCCGCGCATAATCAAACTCATAGGCCAGGCGTAGCGCGGTCCAACATGCGGGCCGCCGATGCCTTCGCCGTCGCTGCCTTTAAAGAAGTATGGATTATTATCGCCCCACACCAGTTTGCGCGTGTTGCGATAAATCTTGTCGTTTTTAGAGCAGTAGCCCAGATAGGGTAGCGACAGCAAACTCGGCACGTTTGCATCGTCCATGCACAGAGCATTGCCAAAGCCGTCAACCTCGTAGGCATACACTTTGCCGCACACCGGATGTTGCACTACCGCGTGTTTGCGTATTGCTGTGTCAACCTCGTCGGCGAGTGCGCTGCATTGGCTTGCAAACTCGTCGTTGCCGAGCACCTTGCGCTCTATCTCTGCCATCTGTCGCAGCGACACTACAGCAAACATGTTCGACGGTATCAGAAAACCGTATGTCGTGGCGTCGTCAGACGGGCGGAAGGCCGAGAATATCAAGCCTACCGGCTTTATTGGGTTGCCCCAGCCGTCGTTCACAAGGGTGTCGGTAGGCTTTTCGCAGTCGCGGGTGAAGCTATACGGCCCTTGGCTGTATTTGCGCTGTTGCTCTTTGAAGGTCTGCACTATTGTCTGCATTGCTTTGTGCCAGTCGGCGGTAAACACGTCGGTGTCGCCCGTAGCTTGCCAATAGTGATATGCCAGGCGCACCGGATAGCATAGCGAGTCTATCTCCCATTTGCGCTCGTGCAGCTCTTTGACCATGTGCTGAGTGTGGTCGCTCTCCCAATAGCTGCCAACGGGCCCGTCGTTGAAGGCGTTGGCGTATGGGTCGATGAGTATGCACTCTGTTTGTCGGTAGATTAATCCCGCCACAAGTTGCTTGAGTCGCTCGTCGTCGTTTACCAGCGACAGATATGGCCACACTTGTGCCGACGAGTCGCGCAGCCACATGGCATTGATGTCGCCGGTGATGACAAATGTGTCGGGGTGTCCGTTTTTGCTGCCAAACTTCACGGTTGTGTCGAGCGTATTCGGAAAGCAATTTTCAAACATCCATGCCAGCTTTTCGTCTTTGATGTGCGGCTTTATCTCGGCTATGGTGCTCTCTACGGCTTGCGAGGTGAAGCATCGTTTGTCGGGACGCCGGGTTTTGCGCCAAGACGCCTCGGCGGGTAGGCTGTCTGCCGCTGAGGCAAACATCTTCAGCGGATTGAGCGTCAGCACGGCTAAAGCCAAGCCTCCGGTTTTCAAGAATTTGCGGCGAGAATAATCGGTTGACATATTTTAGTATGTTAGTAGTTTAGTATTTTAGTAAACGTTGTTGCCGGCTTTCACCGAGATTTTCTTCTCTTTTGAGCCGTAGCGTACTATCAAGGTGAAATCAACATTGCTGTCGATGCTGATGCGCGGCTCTTGTGTGGCTGAGCTGCGCTTTTCGGCGCGCATAGTGATTGATCCGTCGGGGCCGAAAGGATAGCGTTTTATGCCGTTAGCCTCGGTTTGGTTCATATCCCAAGTGATAGTGTTTTCGATGTAGTCGCCCTGTATGCCGATGATATATTCTATGAGTTCGGCAATAGGCGGCAGTCCGGTCCAGCCCACAAAGTCTTTGCGTGCCATAAAGCCGGGGTCGGCCGACTCCGGAGCATAATATTCCCAAAATGTACCGGTCTTTTTAAATACTTCAAACACTTGCGAATAGTGATTTTGTGCAATCTCGTAGGCAAGCTTGCGATAGCCTTTTTTGTGCAATCCGGTCATCACCATATAGTTTGTGCCGGGCCAGATGCCTCCTTGCCAATAGCGGCCGTTCTCTTTATATTTGGGATGGTCGGCTGACAATGACGGCACGCTGTATTTGCGCCCGAAAGTTTTGCTGTTGGTGAGTTGGCTCACAAGACGGTCGAGCTGCTTTTGTGAGAGTGCGTCGGTAAACAGTGCCCAAAATGCACCGATGCCTTTGGTGGTGCACAACGAGCCGTCGGCATATTGGTCGTAGAGAAATCCGGTTTTCTCGTCCCAAAGATTTTCTGCCACATATTTCGACAGCATTTTAGCTTCGTCTTCAAAGTCTTCAATCTCTTGCCAGCGCTCAATGTAGAAGCCGAGTTCGAGCAATAGATTGTCGATGAACAGCTGTTGCAGGTTTGTGTCGAGCCACACCATGTGGCCGTGGCTGAAGATTTGGCTGTATTTGTCGGGCACGCGCGGCATATTGTCCATGCCTGTGCCCCAGCCGCTCGACCAGTAGGTGCCGTTGCGCCAGGTGTGGTTGAGTTGCAGCCATTTGTTGTAGGCACAAAGGGCGGGGAAGATTTTGTGCAGACGCTCCAAGTTGCCGAATTGATGGTAGTAGACCATCTCGCACCACGGCATGAGGTTGGGTCCGGTGCTGACGGGGTCGTAGCGCTCAAAGCAGTCGGCTCCGTCGGCCTTTATCTCGCGGCATATAAAGCCGTCGGGATGCTGCTTGGCGTAAAAGTTGTTGAGAGTGTTTTGAAAGGGGAAATATCTGTCGCCGTAGCGCGCAAACATGAGCATGAACGACGAGTCCCACATGAATATATTGCCGTTGTAGGCGGTGTCAAGATAGCTCGACACAAAGCCCGAGCCTTCTTGCGGAGCGCGGATGTTGCCGATAGCAATCTCCCATGCTTTCCAATACATGTCGATTTCCTGACTGTGGCCGTCCCAAATGGGTTCGGGCAATATCTCTTTAGCTTCGGCAAAGCTTTTGGGTTCGATGGTCACCGGTTTGGCTACGCGAAATTCGTTTTCGGCAACCAGCGGCTCTTTAAAATACGTATTTTTATACGGTATTTTATACAACTCATCGTTACCGCAACTTTGAGCGTTAGCTTGCATTGCGGCAACGATGATAAATGTTGAAACAAATAATTTTTTAATCATTTGTGTGCGTTAGTTCAAATTTAACAGCTTCATGATTTTTTTTGCGATGTCGGTGTTCTCAATGATGCCGGTAAATTCTTCCGAGCCGGGGCCGAATGAATAGATTGGCACCATGACGCCGCTGTGTCCGCCGGTTGAAAATTTGCCCACGATTTTGCCTTGTTTCAAGTCGCCGTCAACAATGGTGAGGCCACCGGTTTCGTGGTCGGCAGTGACAACAACCAGTGTTTCGCCGTCTTTTGCAGCCCACTCAAAGATTTTGCCGATAGTGCGGTCAAAATCGAGAGTTTCTTGCATGAGCAAATCAAGGTCGTTGAAATGGCCGTAGTCATCGAGCTGAGAACCTTCAATCATCATGAAAAATCCCTTGTCGTTTTTGCTGAGCATGTCAATGCCTTTGAGCGAGGCGCGAGCCAAAAGGTCGCCGCGTTCTGCCGGCAGAGGGGTGTCTTTGTCGTAGGGCACGGCAAACACTTTGCCGCTCTTGATTTTTGTGAGCTCGTCCCATGTGCGCGGAGTTTGGAAGCCTTTAGCTTTAAGCTCGTTGAAGAGATTGCGGCCGTCGGTGCGACGCTCCATAAAGTCGGCGCCACCGCCAAACACGTAGTCGGCCTTGCAGTCGAGATATCCCAGCATCACTTCTTCTTCGGCATCGCGGTCGCTGTTGTGACAGCAAAAATCGGCGGGAGTGGCATCCCACAGACGGCAAGTCACAGCCAAACCTGTCGACATGCCTTTGTCTTTGGCAAGGTCGATGAGCGATTGCAGAGGTTTGCCGTTGGGGTCAACGCCAACATAGTGGTAGTTGGTCTTGTGTCCGGTAGCCAAAGCTGTGCCGCCGGCACCCGAGTCGGTGATGAGTTTATTGTTGCAATATGTTTTTGAGAGGCCGACATATTGGCAGTTGTCGAGATATAGCTTGCCACGGTTTGCAGTCCATGCGCCGTAAACGTGCATAAGGCTCATACCGTCGCCTATCATAAGGATTACGTTTTTAACTTTACCGCCTTTGGGTGCCACGATGGTGGGCACGTCGTAGGGCTTGTCGAGCACATAAGTTTGCTCGGTGTCGCGCTCGCCGGCGTATGAAGCAAACGGCATCAGCGTAGCGGCAACAAGTGCAATAACTGATTTTTTGATAGTATTATTCATGTTTGTGTTGTGTATATATAAATTGTGGTAGAGTTATTTCAATGTCACCAACACCGGAGCATGGTCTGAAAGAAAAGCCTCGTTTTCGGTCTCGGCAAGCACGCCGTAGCGCAACACTTCTATGCCTTTCGACACGAAAACATAGTCGATGAGCGGACGTTGGTCGTAGCTCAGTTGGCCAAAGTCGTGCCAGCTCCATGCCGGGCCGTAGACTATCGGCGACACTGTGCGCGAGTCAATCAAGTGGCCGTCAATGCTCTCGTTGGTGATGTGTTTAATCACGTCATCGTCGGGTGTTGAGTTGAAGTCGCCGGTCACAATAACCTCGGCGTCGCCCTTGAGCTCGTTGATTTTGTTGATGATGAGGGTGATGCTTTCGCGACGTGCCACAACGCCAACGTGGTCGAGGTGTGTGTTGAGCACGAAATATGTTTTGTCCGACTTTTTGTCGACTAATTTTGCCCACGAAGCTATGCGCTCGCATGCGCCGTCCCAGCCTTTTGAGCCGGCAACGTCGGGAGTTTCGCTGAGCCAGAAATAGCCCGAGTCTACTGCATTGAAGCGAGATTTTTTATACCAGAGAGCTGAATATTCGCCTTGCTCTTTGCCGTCTTCGCGGCCAACGCCTATTTGGTTGTAGCCGGTGAGTCGCTCTTTGAGGTCTACTAATTGATTGTGCAATACTTCTTGTGTGCCAAGTATGTCAGCGTCATAAAACTTCACGGCATTTGCCACGCGATCTTTGCGATAAGCCCAATTGTTGAGGCTGTCTTCGGGATTGTCATAGCGAATGTTGAATGTCATCACGTTGATGGGCTCGGCTTCCTTGTCGGCAGCCGGTTGGCTTTGGCTGCACGATGCCATGAGCAGGGGCATCAGCATTAGAAATATTTTCTTCATGTCAAGTAATATTTTTTTGTTTGATTTATTTTATGTACAAATTTTTTGCCGGCACTGCCTTCAGCGATTTGTCGGCGGGAGTTTGCCACGACCATGCGAACGATTGCCCTTCATAGTCTTCAAAATAGAGCAAACGATAGCTGTGATATCCTTTGCAAAGCGCAATTTTGCCCGTTGCCGGGATTGCCGAGTGGCCGCCGTCGTTGTTCACAACAAGCATGTTGTCAACGTAGAGCACGCTGCCGTCGTCGGTCACTGTTTGGAACGTGTATATTCCGTTTTCTTCTGCAAAGATAAGGCCTTCAAAGATAAATGCAAAATGATCTTCGATTTTTGCGCCCTTGATTGACGGCTCGGCGAGTGTGCCGCTTTCAACCAATTTTCCCTTTTCAATGTCGGCAACATGCTCGCAAATGCCTTCATAATATTTGTATGAAGTGCCGTTGCCGGTGGGGTTGACATTGAGTGCGGAGTGCAGCTCGGCGCGTGTAGCTTCGACTGCCGACACTGCACTAGGTTGATATCCGGCTTTAAATGCGCGCACCTTCAACTTGGCGTTGCCGATGAGGGTGAACGGAGATGTGTATTTTGCCGATTGCTCGGTGGGCTCTGTGCCGTCGAGTGTGTAGTGTATCTCTGCGCCTTCGGTCAGACAGCCCATTGTCACGCTCGTTGAGTCGACAAACAAGTTGAGGTCTTCTTTCACAAACGGCACTGACACGGTGTTGTCGGTGGTGAGCGAGTAGGGGGCGTCATTGTTGGCGGTGTCTTCAACGGGCTCGTTTGTGAGCTCATATTCGAGTGTGCCGCCTGCCATCAATTGGTCGTAGGTGATGAAGTTTGAGTTGAGTTTTTTGCCGTTGAGTGTCACACTCTTTATGTAGAGGTTATCCTTCGGTGAGTTGGCGGTGATGGTGAGCGTTTTGCCGTTGGCAAGCTTGACGGTCGATTTATAGAATAGTGGTGTTGTGAGCACAAATTCGTTGCTGCCCGGGCATACCGAGTAAAAACCGAGGCTGCTGAGTATATACCATGCCGACATTTGTCCGCAGTCTTCGTTGCCGATTATGCCTTCTGCTGTGGGCTCATACATTTCGCTGAGCAACTTGCGGGTGAGTTCTTGAGTCTTCCACGGCTTGCCAACGTAGCTGTACAGGTAGGCAATATGGTGCGAGGGCTCGTTGCCGTGAGCATATTGTCCCATCATGCCAGAGATGTCGTCGAGGTCGCCGTCCATTTTGCTGTCGGCGGCGAATAGTGAGTCGAGAGCATCGGCAAATTTATCTTTGCCGCCAAACAATTGAGCCATACCGTTCACGTCGTGCGGAGCAAAATAGCGATATTGCCAAGCGGTGGCTTCGGTGTACGAGCGGTCAACAGCAAACGAATTGAAATTTTCGTTCCAATTGCCGTCGTCGTGGCGACCGCGGAAAAATCCGCTATTGCCGTCAAACACGTTCACATAGTTTTTGCAGCGTGCAATGTAGGTGTTGTATATATCCTCCTTGCCAAGAGCCTTCGCCATCTGTGCTATGCACCAGTCGTCGTAGGCAAACTCGAGAGTGCACGACACCGACTCGCTGCGGTAGTTTGAGGGGATATATCCTTTTGCAATGTAATATTCTGCGCCTTTGTGATTCTTTTCTGACGATGCAACCATTGCTTCAAGTGCCTTCTCGGCGTCAAATCCGCGTATGCCTTTGAGGTATGCATCGGCGATTACCGACACTGAGTGATAGCCTATCATGCACTCTGTTTCGCCTGCCGACAGCGGCCATATTGGCAGCTCGCCTGTGGCATCGTACATGTTGAGCATTGATGTCACCATGTCTTCAACAAGTCCGCGATTGATGATTGTCATCAGCGGGTTCCAGCCACGGAATGTGTCCCAGAGAGAGAATGTTGAGTATTGCTTGTGCCCGTCGGCTACGGTGTCGATGCTCATGTCGTGGCGGCGATATTGGCCGTTGACATCGCTCACGGTGTTGGGCACAACCATGCTGTGATAGAGTGCAGTGTAGAATGTTGTCTTTTCGGCTTCGGTGCCGCCCTCTACGGTTATTGCCGACAGGGCCTCGTTCCACGCCTTGCGGGCAGCGTCGAGAGTGCTGTCAAAGTCGCATTTTGCAGCCTCGGTGTTGAGGTTGAGCATGGCATTTTCCTGACTCACGTTCGAGACTGCCACGTTTATCACGAGCGGAGTTTTATCTTCGTGTCCAAAGTTGAGCACAACTTTGTGATCTTTAGTTTCGTAGTTTGAGAACGGACGAGAAAATCTCGCCACAAAATATATGTATTGGTTAGGCACCCAACCGTTGGTGCAGCGCATGCCGCCGATTTCGGTGTCTGATAGTTTGGTGATGCTTGCCTCGGTGATGGTTTCTTCGGCAATAAGGTGGTCAAGGTCGACAATGATATATGCGTCGGCTTTGCTGTTGTTGAATGTGTAGCGATGCACGCCAACATGTGTTGTGGCTGTGAGTTCGGCACGTATGTCCTCGTCGTCGAGCACAACCGAATAATATCCCGGCGATGCAGCCTCGCTGTCGTGACTGAATTTTGCGGCACGATAGATTGTGTCGCTTTTCATGTCGGGATGTGTTGATGTGGGGCGGATGAGTATGTCGCCAAGGTCGCAGCATCCGGTGCCGCTGAGGTGGGTGTGCGAAAATCCGTCGATTGTAGAGTCTTTGTAGTAATAACCTGCACACGCATCCCAATCGTTGGCGCGAGTGTCGGGGCTTAGTTGCACGGCACCGTAGGGCACGGTGGCTCCGGGATAGGTGTGACCGTGAAAGCTTGTGCCTATCATCGGGTCAACATAGTCTATCGGCTCTTTGTTTGTGTTGTTGCACGAAATCAATGTGGCAGCGGCAAGTGTTGCTGTGCAGATTATATCGTATCTCATACCGGCTATGTGTATTGGGTAATGGTAAAATAATTAGAGTCTATATGTGTTGTGTTTTTTTTGAAAAGATGGTGTGCCAAAATCTTGCGCCCGATTGCGGAAGCTTCAATTTTGACACACCGTCCTATTTACTTAGATTAATCAGAAGTGTCTAATTAATAGCCTTCGTTTTGTTTGAGCTTACCGTTTGAGTTGGTAATTTCAATTGAAGGATAGGGGAATACCATCAAGTGCTCGTCGTATGTAGCCTTGTTTGTGTAGTCCTCGTAGGGAGCTATTACGTATGATGAGTTGACATCGCTACGGTTCTCATATTTGCGGATGCGCGGGTGAGCGTTGAGCTCGGTGGTTGCAAGCGCTTTGAGTGTAGCGTCGCCCGATTTGTACCAACGTTTCAAATCGTATAAGTGGTCGGTGAACTCAAATGCAAGTTCGCAACGACGCTCGTGATAGAGGTCGGCGGTTGTGGCTGATGTCAATTCTTTCAAGCCTGAACGTTTGCGGATGCGGTTGAGGTCGTTGAGCGCAAGATTTGATTGTCCGGTCATCAAGTATGCTTCGGCACGGAACAACAACATTTCGGCAAAGCGAATGATGGGGAAGTTGATGCGTGCTGTGGGCCAGTCACCGTTGGTGTTGATATAACCATTGTCGGCAGGGTTCTCATATTTGAATGCATCAATATATTTGTAGAACATGAAGCCTGACTCTACATCTGATGAAGAGTAGAATTGACGTGTCTCACCAAAGAATTGGAATTCTTGACCATACTCAAGCATTGAGCGCTCGAGACGGTGGTTCTTAACGCCGTCAACGTTGTCTTTTGCCATCTCTTCGTAGATGTCGTATGAAGGTTTGTTTTGGCCCCAGCCGTTATACAAACCCCATGCTTTGTTCTCCAAGCTTACGCCGGGGAATTCTGAGCCACCACCTTGCGAACCACCGTTGCCGGGGATTGTGAAGATGTACTCTCTGTTCCACCAGTCGGCAAAGTCGCTTGAGTAGTTTTGCTCGAATGTGTCGGCAAGTCCACGGCCGTAAGTGTTTTCAAGCTCGTTGACGAGGCTGATAACATTTTGCCATTTGTCTGACTCCCATGTTGCCCAATAAGCATAAACTTTAGCTTTGAAAGCAACGGCAGCGGCTTTGTGAGCACGACCGCGGTTGTCAGCACCATACTCTTCGAATGTGGGAAGATATTTGATTGCGTTGTCAAAGTCTTCAACAATGAGGCGATAGTTCTCCATCACTGTTGCACGTTGTTCGGGCACTGAGTTGTCGTAGCCGTCTTCAAAATCTTCGTAGCGCACAAAAGGCACACCTTGTTTGTCTGTGCCATAGCGATAGGCAATCAGGAAGTGAGCCCAACCGCGAGTGAAGTAAGCTTCGCCAAGGCTGCGATTTTCAACGTCGGTGAGGGTTGTTTTTGCTTCTTTATTGAGCAATTGTTCAATCACCCAGTTTGAGCGTGAAATAACCTCCGAGAGGTTATTGTAGACTGAGCGCAAGGGCGACTCGTCGCCGGTATATTGCATGGTTGCAAGTGTTGAGTAGCCACGTGTGCGGCCCCAAACAACATCGCAAGCTGCTGCTTGTTCCCAGAAAAGTTCGCGACCGTAGAGGTCTTCTTGGTGGAAGGGCGCGTAGAGTGCGTCTACGGCATCAATGGCTTGTTGATCGTTCGCAAACCATGTGTCGGTTGTTGCAGATCCTTCGGGCTGCACGTCGAGGAAATCTGAGCATGAGCTAAGGAACAGCGGTGCAGCTATGGCTAATAAAAGAATATTCTTTTTCATTTTTCCGAATTCTTTAGATTAGTAAGTCAATTTGATACCAAATGAGAATACGCGTGATACGGGGTACTTGAGTGCATCCCAGCCACCGCATTCGGGGTCCATGCCTGAATATTTGGTGATGGTTGCCAAGTTTTCACCGCTAACGTAGAGTGAGAGACGGCTGTTGCGCTCGCCAAGGTGTGCGCAACGACGGATAGCGCTTGTCAAGTCGTAAGCGATAGTTACGTTTTTGAGACGAAGGTATGATGCATCTTCAAGATACCAGTCTGAAGCTGTTGAGAAGTTGCCGTTTTCGTCGTTCTTTGACAAGATAGGTATATCGCTGTCGGTGTTTGTCGGGCTCCATGCGTTGAGAATCTCTGCCGAGCGGTTGAAGTTGCCGTCAACATCGCTCAACAACATGTTTTTAGCTGCATAGAATGCTTTAGCACCGCCAACGCCTTGCAACATTGCGCTGAACGACAGGTTTTTCCAAGTGAAACCTGCTGTGAGAGCGAATGTGGTTTTAGGCATTGCGTTGCCCATGTATTGACGGTCAGCGTCAGTGATTTTGCCATCACCGTTGTAGTCAACAAACTTCAAGTCGCCGGCTTTAGCGTTGGGTTGAATGCGGTTGCCGTTAGCGTCAACGTATGCTGCTGCTTCTTCGTCGCTTTGGAAGATACCGTCGGTTTTGATCAAATAGAATGAGTTGATGGGTTCGCCTTCAGCTGTTTGATAAACGTACGATATGTTGCGGAACCCTGTGTCGCTTGTCCAAACACCGGGAGTGCCGTCTGCGTTTTTAACGCCGATATCTGATACCCAGTTTTTCAGCCAAGCAAAGTTGCCGTTCACGAAGTATGACCAGTCTTTGCTGACGCGGTCGCTCCAACCTAATTGAAGTTCAACACCACGGTTGCGCACTTCACCAAGGTTCACAAGCATTGCATCGAGACCCATTGAGTTAGGCCAGTTCATTGTTTGCTCTTGGATGAGGTTGAATGTGCGTTTGTCGAAGTAGTCGATTGATGCATTCAAACGGTGGTTGAACATTTCGAGGTCAACACCAAGGTCAAATTGCTCTGATGTTTCCCAAGTGAGGTCGTTGTTAAGAGCCACGCTGTTATATACCAGTGAGCCCCAAAGTGTGCCGTTTTCTGCACCGTATTGAGCTTGCTCTGTCCAAGTTTTGCTGGTGAGCAATGCTGATTTGTAGTTGTAGCTGATAGAACCGAGGTTACCAACACGACCCCAAGATGCACGGAGCTTCAAGAGATTGAGTGTGGGATTTTTCGGGAAGAATGCTTCGTTTGAAATTTTCCAAGCTGCAGTTACAGCGGGGAAGTCGCCGTAGTTGTTTTGTTTGGGAAGACGACCGGCATAGTCGCGACGCCATGATGCTGTGATGAAGTAGCGGTCGTCGAATGAATATGCACCACGTGCAATGATTGACACGTTTGAGTCGGGGCCGGTGAGGTAGTCGGTAGCAGATGTATTGCCTGCATAAGCCAAGTATTGCAAGAATGCTGACTCATCGGCAAAGTCTGAACCGATAACTTCCATGCCGCGAGTGCTGAGGTGGTCGGCTGTTGTTGACAACAATGCACCTACGGTGTGTTTGCCAAAGGTGTTGTCGTAGGTCAAAGTGTTTTCAGTCTTCCAAGCGTCGTAGCGATATGACGACTCAGTGAGTTTGTTGCTCAATTGTGGTTTACCGGGCTCGTCGCGGATAGGATTGAACCCTTTATAATAGTTGTTGGTCAAGTTGTAGGTGAAACGGCTCACAAATTTCAAACCTGGCACGATGTTGCCGATTTCGAGAGCTGTTGTTGACCAAACATCGCTTGTGCGGTTAAACACGCTTTCTGCTTCGAGCAAACGCACGGGGTTAACAGCGTCGCCGTGAGCATCGGTGTAGTTTGAACCGTATTTAGCAATATAATCGGGGTCTTCAGTTGAAACACCACCGTATGTGCCGTCGAGCGGGTTGTAGATTTGTGCGCTTGAGGGCATGTAGATAGCTGAGAGGATAGGGCCGGTGTAAGCATCGTTCTCAGTGTCTTTCGAACGGCTTTCGTTGTTTTTCCAAATGAAATCTTCAGTGATGGTCACCCATTTGTTGATTTTCATCTTGCCGTTGTAGCGCAAACCGAGGTTGCGGTTGAAGGTGTTGATGAGGGTACCTTGGTCGTTGTCGTATGAGAACGAAATGCGGTTGGTGAAGTTTTCTGTACCAACATTCACGGCAACGTTGTGACGTTGATAGAATGCTGTGCGGAAGATTGCATCCATCCAGTTTGTGCGTGTTGTGCCAACCCAGGGGTTTTTGGTTGTGTCCCAACCGTCGGGGAGGCTGAGGCCGGCGTTGGCATACGATGTTTTGCGCATCTCAACTTGTTGCTCTGCATTCAACGGAGTGATGAGGTTTGATGCGTTGCGGATGCCGTAAGTGCCGTCGTAGCTGATTGAGGGAGCACCAACTGCAGCTTTTTTGGTGGTTACCAAAATTACACCGCCTGCACCTGATTGTGCACCATAGATAGCTGCCGATGCAGCGTCTTTGAGCACTACGATGCTCTCAATGTCGTTCATTGAAGCGATGGGTGCACCGGGCACACCGTCAACAACCCAAAGCACGTTGTCGCCGTTTTGTGAGCCTTGGCCACGAATCACGACGCTGGGAGTGCTTGTGGGGTCGCCACCGTTTGATTGCACTGTTACACCTGCCAATTGGCCTTGCATCATGCTTTCGGTTGAGCTCACGGGACGCACCACAAGGTCGTCTACGTTGCTCATCACACCTACTGAGGCCGACAAGTCTTGTTTGCGAGTGTTGGCTCCGTAACCGAGCACAACAACCTCGTCTAACACATCGGTGTCTTCGTCGAGCACCACGTTGAGGCTTTCAGCTGCTGCAAGCTCTTTGGTCACATAACCAACGTAGCTCACTGACAGTTTTGTGCCTTTTGTGGTTTTCAGATTGAAAACACCATTCACGTCGGTGAGTGCACCTGTGGTTGTGCCCTGCACTACTACAGAGGCGCCAACAAGTGGCTCGCCGCTTCGGTCAGATACTCTGCCTTTCACAGAAATCTGCTGTGCAAATGCACCTGCCGAAATGAAGAACCCTACCAAGAGGGTTAGAACCGTTGTTGCGATTCTTGCGTTCATTGATTTCATGAATCTAAATTTAGAGTTTGTATATCAGAAAAATTTAAATTAATTGGTCATTACCTTTTAATTAGAAACTATATAGAAGACGAGTTAGTCAAGCAGCGATGCTGCACCAAGCAGTGCCGAGTCGGCAAGTTCGGCTTTTAGCACCTTAACTCCTTTGCATATTTTGCCATAGGGAAAGTCGCTCATAGCCTCGAGCATGGCGCCCTCAAAACGGCTGAACGATTTTGCTATGCTGCCGCCAAGCATCACGGCTTCGGGCGCATAAGCAAACATGGCTGCCTTGATGAGATTGCCCATGTTGGTGCCAAACTCGTGCCACAAAGCCTTCGCTGCGGCGTCGCCTTGATCGTCGAGCATGGCGAGGTCGTAGCCGGTTGTGTTGTGAGCCTTGAAGAAGTGGCTGCTGCAGTGATGCTCAAAATCTGAGTCGAGATAGGGTAGGCAGCCAATCTCGCCGGCTCCGGCATAGAGCCCGCTGTATAGCTTGCCGTTTATCACCACACCGGCGCCGATGCCTGTGCCCACAGTGATGCCGACCACGTTTTTATATCCGCGGCCCGCGCCATAGCGACATTCGCCGAGTGTGAAGCAGTTTGAGTCGTTGTTTATCTCTACCGGCACATTAAACTTTGCCGTGAGTATATCTTTGAGCGGCACTTCGGTCCACGATGGTATGTTTGCCACGTCGTAAACTATGCCTCTTTCTGTGTCCAATATAGACGGCACGCCCACACCAATGCCCGTAGTGTCATCGGTGATTACCTCTGCAATGATTGATGTTAGACAGTCTATGATAATATTGGTTTGTTCGTTTGCCGGACAAGGTATCGACTTTAGTTCTAAACATTTTCCATCGTTAACAAGGGCGGCTCGCATGTTGGTGCCACCTAAGTCTATTGCGACTTCCATGGTTTGAAATATGAACTGTTGGTTTATTTTATTGTTACTTTCTGCAAATTTATAAGAATAAAACCAAACACTGCAAGTATTTGTGTTAAAATATGCAAATAGTAAATTAGTTAATTAATTGCTCGCTATTGCTTCAATAATTTGCAAGGTCGCATTGTCGCCCACAAAGTCGAGCACAATGATGCCGGCGTGTTTGCCTGGCGTGCTGCTTATGTGTTGAGCAACAGCAGGGTTAACGGCATCGGCAAACTCTTTAGGCGTAATCACAGGATAGCCGGTGGCGCTCGCAAAAGTCATTGCCCACGTTTTTGAGTCGCTGATTTTTGCTGCACGCTTCAAATTTTTTATCACGGCTTTGTTCTTTTTCTTTTTGCCGCCGACAAGGCTGTTATGTTGATATTCGTCTTCGAGCAACACGCAGGTTTTTGCGCCGAGGCGGTTTGTGAGTGTCATTTTGCAGGTAGCATCGTCGGCCCAGTCGCTGCATTCGGCTCCGGCAAAATGGTCCATAGCATGGTCGCGATGCCACAAAATAATCTTGCCGCGAGCTTCGCCAAGTGTGATGCCCGCGTTGAAGGTGTCAACGAAATAGCGCTTATTGGCATCGTTGCTCAGCGAGGCACTCAGCAGTCGTGCATAGTCGGCTAATTCGCCGCCTTCTTTCTTCAGCGATACTATCAATGTTTCAGAGGGATTTGCGTCGAGAAACGCTATAAATGTTGGCAGCACATCGCTTTCCCAATAAATATTCTGAAAAGCTATAGAGTGAAATACACCCAACATATTATTGTGCTCGGCAAGACGGATATCAAAAAAACGCACGCCAAGCTGCAATTGCTCTTTTATGCTTTTTGTCTGAGTCACCAGCAAGTCAGGCCCTGTGGTGGTGCCGCTGTCGTGCGACCCCGGTATTGTCATCATGCACAACGGTGTGCTGTCGTCTACCGCTGCCATCCAGCGTGCATAGTTCTGTGCATCAGCATTAAAACCGCATCCGGCAAGCACCGCGCTCACAACGCAGGCAAGCAAATATTTTCCAAACAAAAGTTTCAAATCTTATTTTAATATTGGTTTATAAATGCAAATCTACGAATTTTAAAATGATATTCCAAATATAACAGTTTTCAATTATTTTTTGTAATTTTGTTTTCACATAATTAAAACTACTAAAATCTATGGGAGGAAAAGGAAGTGGTGGCGCACGTTTCGGCGCCGGGCGCAAGCCTATCGACGGTGTGCCCCGTGCTAAAGTTTCGTTTAGCGTGCCACAATATCTTATTGACCAAGTGCGCGATTTGGCTGAAAGTCAAAAAATACCAACATCGCAGCTTCTCTCCGAACTTATTGAGAAAGCTCTCAAAGAATGATTGCTGTTTATGAGCTCTGACAACAAACCACATATACAAGATAGTGACAACGACCCTATGAAGTGGACCGTTGTTGAGTCGGAATATCTTTTTCGCCGCCCGTGGCTCACTGCTCGTCGCGACCGAGTGCGCTTGCCCTCCGGCGTCGAAGTGCCCGAATTTTACGTGCTCGAATATCCCGAGTTTTGCAACGTTATTGCCATCACGCGCGAAGGCAAATTCTTGATTGAATTGCAATATCGCCATGCCGCCGGCTTCACCGGATATGAGATACCCGCCGGCTGCGTCGAAGAGGGCGAAACACCGTTGCAAGCCGCGCAGCGCGAACTATATGAAGAGACCGGATACGGCGGCGGCACATGGACTCCGTTCATGACCGTCTATCAAAATCCGAGTTCGTGCAACAATCAAGCACACACGTTTCTCGCCGTTGGCGTAGAAAAAATCTCGACACAACATCTTGAGGCGTCTGAAGATATACGCGTAGTCCTAATGGACCCCGATGAGGTCTTTGAGCGCTTGCAAAACCAAGAGTTTCATCAGGCATTGATGACGGCTCCGCTTTGGAAATACTTCTATCTAAATCACAAAAAATAATCAACCAATCTTTCTTGCCACCTTGCCAATGGAAAAAATGCTTTTTACAGGAGCTTCCGGCTTCCTGGGACAAATTATACTGCCAATACTTGCCCGTCAGTATGCAGTGACCACTTGCGGCAGATCTGCCGGCAACAATATCGTTGCCGACCTTGCTCACCAAGTGCCCGCCGTTGTCGGCCGGTACGACATTGTGCTCCATGCTGCAGCCAAGGCTCACACATATCCCCAAACCGAGGCTGAGGTGCAAGAATACTTCGATATGAACGTGCGCGGCACACAGCATCTGTGCACCGCGCTCGAAAAAGCCGGCACACCGCGCACATTCATCTATGTGAGCACCGTGGCTGTATATGGCTGCATCACGGGCCGCGATATCACCGAAGACGCTCCCCTCAACGGCACAACGCCCTACGCACTCAGCAAAATCCTTGCCGAGCGCTATCTCACTCACTGGTGCGAGTCGCATGGCTGCAACCTTGTGATTTTGCGCCCGTCGCTGCTTGCCGGACACAATGCCACCGCAAACTTGCGCTCCATGACGCGCGGCATACGCCGTTGCATGTATGCCGATATCGACGGCGGCAAGGCCGAGAAAAGCATACTTTGCGCTCAAGACATTGCACGGGCAATACCATACGTAGCAAATCGGAGCGGCGTCTACAACATTTGCGACACCACTCCGATTACGTTCCGACAGTTGTCGGTAGAGATAGCCCGACAACTCAATCGTCCTAAGCCTATAATTATACCTTATAAAATTGCTTCGGCTTTGGCTAAAATCGGCGATTTGTTTGGCGATAAAGCGCCTATCAACTCGCTCAAGCTGCAAAAAATGGTTTTGCCGCTGACATTCAGCAATGCCAAACTTTGTGCCTTGGGCTGGCAACCCACCGACACTCTCTCGCACTACGAGGTCTGAACACTATTTCAGCATCGGGTCGGGTGCCGACTTGTTCAGCATCCACTTGCGCACGCTGATCATGCGCGGCACATATTGTGTGATGGTGTTGCTATAGTTCGACATCAAGATTATCAGCAGCACAATTATACCAACAAATATTGCAGCGCCGTATGTGTCTTTAATCGCCATCATGAGGCCTTGCTGTTGGTAGGTCTGCATCAGCGCATCGCTCACGTTGTTTGAGGTGATGTTTTCGGCGGCAATCATAAAGTTTTTTGCCGACGTGATGTGAAACACACGCTCAACAATCGCGGCACCTATCGACGAGCCGAAGCCGCAGCGCACAAATCCCACAATCGTGATATTCATGAAGAAGTGCTGAAACGGTATGTTTTGCGACAAGTGATAAGTTGCTATTGTCTCCATGAGCACTTCGGTGAGCCCGAGTGCAAACACGCCAAAATAGAGCATCTCTTTCGACGTTTGGTCGTAGCACAAAAAATACATCGACGCAAGATAGTATGTGCCAAGAAAAAAAGTCATATAAAGCGACTTTTTTACGCCCCACTTCCAACGACACAGCATGAAGTATATGAATATGCCGCCCATAATGTTGCCCGCAAGTTGCGGCCAATTGAGCGATGCGGCATTGAGCGTGTCATAGTGCAGCACTCCCGACAGCAATATCGGTTGCAGCGTGTGGTATGCCCCGCTGATTATCGTCATTGCAAACAGCATCACACATATATTCCACGTTGCCTTATAGGTGAAAGCTTTGAGCGGGATAAACGGGTCTTTTTTGAAATGCTGATGCACAATTGTCACGGCAAGCGATAGGATAAACAGCCATGTGCCGCGCCAAATTTCTATGCTGTCCCACCAATCATAGTGCTCGCCAAACACAAAAATCCATGTGCCTATGCAGCATGTCAGTGTCCAAAGTATTTGTCCCACCCAGTCAATGCCTTTCAGCGGAATGTAGGGCCCCGAACGGTGGTCGTGCTTCATAATGAAGTAGACAATTGCGTCGATTGCCAACATCAGCACCACTATCACCAGGTGCATCATGCGCCAATTGGTGAAGTAGCTCACGTAGGTCGACATTACACCCGACAATTGTATGGCTCCGTCGACAAGCACATAGATTATGGGCAAGAACACGGTGAAGTTGCGCGTAGGCGTGAAGTTGAGTTGCACGGTGCTCATGCAGCCGAACATGCCCAGCATTTTGAAATATCCTGCCACAACGCAGCACACCCACAATAGCACAGGCACAGTGATATACATAGCCGCAATATTGCACACTATCAGCATGATTGACGAGATGAAAAACAGCTGGCGTGTGTAGAGCCCGAACTTCCAACGGAATAGCATCGGGAAGATGATATTCAAGCCTATGAGCACACAATAGTTGCCCATCATGTAGTCTTCGCTGAGCAGCGTAGTCTCGCCAACCATTTGCGTCAGCGAGCCGAGATATATGCAGCTTGCAAGTTGATAGAACAATGCTATGAGCACCACGAGCCAAAAACGCAGACGTCGCGGCACATAGCCCTCAAACATTAGTAGTTGCCGGATAGTGTTTACCGGCGGCATGTGCGGAAAAGCCATCAGCGTTTCACTTTACATTCAACATTGAGGCCGGCACGTAGTCGGTGCATCTGTGCAGTGTCGTTATCGGAGCTGAAGCGTATTTTTACCGGCACACGCTGCTCTACTTTTACGAAATTTCCGGTGGCGTTATCCTGCTGTATCACAGAATATTGAGCACCGGTGGCTTTAGATATCGACTCGATTGTGCCCTTGAATTTTGTGTCGGGCACGGCGTCGACAGTGATTGCCACTTCGTCGCCCACTTTCATGCGCGAGGTTTGAGTCTCTTTATAGTTGGCAATAATCCACATATCGCTTTCGTCAACAATGGTCAGCAGGGATTGTCCGGGCTGTATCAATTGTCCCACCTGCAAGTCTTTCTTCGATGTGTAGCCGTCGCACGGCGCGGTAATCACGGTGTACGACAAGTTTAGCTTGGCAAGGTCGATAGCGGCTTGTGCGGCACGCATGCCGGCATCGCTTTGTCCCAAACGCTGTTGCTGCTCTTGCGAGGTGAGTGCAGTGGTGCGTTTCTGGCGCACAAGAGTCTCATATTTAGCCTTCAGAGCCTCGTAGTTTGTAGCCACGGCATCATATTGCTGCTGAGTCACGGCTTCTTGTGCGAGCAGCGATTTGTAGCGGTCGTAGTCGCGCTTGGCATTGTTGAGCAGGGCTTGCACTTCGGCAAGTGATGCGTCAGACACGCTGAGGTTGTTGTTGATGGTGTTTATTGATGAGTTAACCACACTTTTGCCCGAGGTCATGTTTTGCAAATCGGCCTCTGCCTGAGCAAGATGCAAGCGAAATTCGGCATCCTCGATGATGACAAGTGTGTCGCCTTTGTGCACTTGTGTGTAGTCGTCATAGCGTATCTCTTTGATGAAGCCTTGCACGCGGCTTATCACCGGCACAATCTGGCATTGTGTGCGGGCGTTGTCGGTGAAGGTCGACGATGTGAAGCCGAAGAAGCGGTGTGCAGTCCAGCACAAGCCCAAAGCTATGAGTAAAAGTACACCTATATTTTGCAGCATTCTGCGTGTTTTCTGTTTCATAATGTTCCTGAATTGTATTTGAGTTGATAGTAGTAATAAATGATATTTACACGAGCGTTGACAAGGCGCACCTCGGCATCAAGTTTGGCGGTGGAAGCGTCGAGCATGTCGGTGAGCAGTGCCAACTGATTGTTGTATCGGTTTTCGACTATGCGATAGTTCTCGGTGGCAAGTTCCACGTTTTTCTCCTCGGTCTCGAGCATCTTGAAAGCTTGCGTGAATTGGGTGAAGGTGTTGTCGATTGTGCGGTCAATATTTTCTTCGAGCGCTGTGCGACGTGTGTTGAGTTGCTCCAACTCCAGCGAGTTTTTGAGCATAGATTTTGACGTCTTGAAGAGAGACGACACGTTGTAGCTCACGCTCACACCAAAATACCAATAATTATAGTTTTTGTTGAGCGACGGTATCTCGAACGTTATCGGGCCGTTGAAGCTGTCGCCTGCCACAAGTCCGACGTGCGGCAACTTGTCGGCGTTGAGCAGCTTGCGCTGATAGGTGTTTATGTCGCGCTGTTTGTCAACGAGACGCAGCGACGGCGAGTTGGTGAGCGATGTTTGCAGCCATGAGTCTTGGCTCTCTAATGCCGGCAGCGTGGCAAGGTCGTTGTCGATGTTTGTGGCTATTGATGTGTTGGCGTCGAGACCGAGCATCAGACACAAGTCGTGATTGAGCACCGATATGCGGTTGGCAATGGTGAGTCGGTCGTACGACAGCGTTGATAGTCGCAATTCGTAGCGCGTGATGTCGTTTTTTAGCACTACGCCCTCGTTGTAGCGCGAGCGCATTTCGTTGAGCAGACGCGTTGTAGTGGCTATATTTTCGTCGTAGACGTTGAGCAGATTGCCCGCCTTAAATAGCTCAAGGTAGCAACCGATAGCTCTGATGCCTATGTTTTGGCGCGTGATGTCGAGCTCGGTCAGCGACAGCGAGTTTTGTGCTTTGGCAAGGTCAACCCCGGCAGAGATGGCGCCTCCGGCATATACGGGTTGATATACCGACAGCGTTGCAGTGTTGCCAAAGTGAGGCGTTTCGGCTCGCATGGCGTTGCCAAAGTCGCGGTCGGTGATTGTTACGTCGCCAAGGTAGCTGATGCTCACCGAAGCATCAATATTGGGTAGTTTTGCTGCATTTGCAACCTTGATGTTTTGTTGGGTAACGTCAACATTGCGGCGGGCGGTAGCCACGTCTTTATTGTTTTGCTCAACAAGATTGAGCACTTGGTCGATGCTAAGCTTCAGCTGCGGCGTCTCGGCATATACACCCGACGCACACAGCGACGCGCACAGCACCGCCATGAGTATAGTTTTATTCCTCATGAATATAAATAGAGTATGGTAGAGTGAATGGTAGAAGAGTTAGCGAGCGAGACGGCACACGTGTGTTGCCCTCGCTAATAGCACATAGGCGGAATGATGGATTAATAAAGCACGTTCCAAAATGCGATTTCGAACTGCATAGATGGTATTACTAAGCTAAAATTTGTGGTTTGAAGATTGATTTTCATGTCTTTAACAGAGGCTTAATGACCTCCGAACTACTCAGCAAAAATACAAAAAAAATATTTCTCGCCAAAATTTAAGCCAAAAATATTTGCCGCACTTATTTGTTGCGCATCACTTTGCGATAGCGGCGCAGATAGAGCACTCCTGCCGTAGTGAGGCTCACCGGGAAGCCTATCCACACACCAAAAGCCCCCAAACCAATCACGTTGCCAAAGAGATAGCTGAAGGGTAGCGAGATGATAACATAGGCAATAAACGAATAGCGCATCAGCGGCTTCACGTCGCCAAGTCCGCGCAGCACATTGCTGTAGTTGCACTGCATGCCGTCGCCCACCTGATAGAGCAGCATAGGCCACACAAGCGTCGATACGATGTCGCTAACCTCCTTGCTGTCGGTGAATAGTGTGGCTATGTCGTGACGAAAATATATCACAATTGCGCAAATAATCAGCCCTACGGTGAGTATAAATTGCAGCCCGGCAGATGCTGTGCGGCGTATGTTGGCATAGTCGTTGAGACCGAAGAAGTTGCTCACGCGTATCGACACGGCACTGCCTATGCCGATATAAAACAAATACACCATCATCGACACGTTGAGCATCACCTGGTGCGCTGCCAGTGCCGAAGTGCCTATCCATCCAAGCAACACGGCGCACAGTGCAAACGACGCTGCCTCCATGGCTTGCTGCATGCCAGTGGGCCAGCCAAGCCGGTTCATCAGCAATATTGATTGTCGGTTGGCGCGTGCCTCTCGCCACAACTCCCTGTATGCGGCGTAGCGCGGCATGGCAAAGTATGCCGACACGTAGAGCACAAACATGAGTATGCGCGAGGAGAGCGTTGCCCAACCCGCACCTATCAATCCGAGTTCGGGAAATCCACACAGTCCGAATATCAGCAGCGCGTTAAACACAATGTTCCACACATTGCCGATAAGCGTGATAGCCATAGACACAACCGTGTCACCCTTGGCATCGAAAAATTGCTTATATCCGCTTGCTACCGACACAAACGGCAACGAGGCGAGGATGATAAGATAGTAGGGCTTCATCAGCGGCAACAATTCGGCAGGTTGACCAAGATAGGGCATTGCCACATATAGTGCCGCCATCACAATCATCACAACAACACATTGCAGCGCATCGGCAACGAGGCTCGACTTAAACAACGACACCATCTTGTCTTTGCACCCCGTGGCGTAGTTCGACCCCAACTGCGATATTGCGCCCATGGCATAGCCTGAGCACAGCAATATTGCCAGGATAAACACATTGTTCACAAACCCAACCGCAGCAAGCTCGGCAGTAGAATGTCGGCCCACCATGATAGTGTCGGCGAGACCTTGCACTGTCATGCCTATCTGGCCAACGGTTATCGGTAAACCAAGACGCAATATAGCTTTATATTCTTTAGGATAGTATAGCTCGCTGAGTTTCATGCCGGAGTGGTGCACTGTTTTTAGCGCAGTGCAAAGGTACTAAATATCTCACAAACCGCCAATAGCAAGCCATACGCTCTCCCTAAAAGTCAGCTCCATCGTGCAAAGCCTCAAACAGCCACGCAACGAAACATAATACAACGATTAACATAGTGGTAAAATTTAGAAGTTACGCGGGCAAAATTGCCCTTTCCGCAAAGTTACCACCCGGCATGAGCACGTTTCGTGCACATCCGCGTTAAATAATTGTTAAAAAAACTCCAATTGAAATTTAAATATTAACTTTGCTATGACAGATAAATATGTATCACGGTGCGCGAAAGAAAACTGCTTTGCGCCAAAATCTAAATTCAATCATCGCATTTCTTCCAATCATATAAATGAAAAACTTTGCAGTAACTCTATCGATTCTTGCCTTTACGCCGCTGTTAGCTATGTCTGCGGCAACAGAACCCGATACTATTCAAATTGATGAACCCGTTGAGTTGAACGAGTTTGTTGTTAAAGGGAAACTGACTACGCTAACGAAGTCGGGACTTGTGTATAATATGGCATCAGATGAGCGTGCTCAATCGGAGAATGCGCTTCAGTCGCTTGCATACGTGCCGCTGTTGCGTGTTG
>CAZYNO010000004.1:7823-26809 GCA_964648845.1 uncultured Bacteroides sp. | reverse complement strand
GATATGTCATTGTGCTACCAACGATGTCTGCCACCTTGTTGAAGCGTACGTCGTCGAGGGTTTTCATTGCGTGGAGTCAGCGGCGCTGCACGGGCTTCAAGCCGTCGTCGATATGCGGCACGGCACGTTCGAGGATAACGTATGAGGCATATTCCAAAAACCAGTTTTGATACATGCCTTGCAGACGATGACGAGGCACGTCACCGCCGTTGGTATAAGGTTTAGAAGACAGCGAAGAGTCGTCGGTCGACACTTCTTCAACCTCGTCGACAGTTTCGATATTGTCGCTATTTCCTATGTTTTCGTTGTTATTATCGCCCGCATCAACGCCGGGCATTTTGTCGATTTGATCGTCGTTGCTCATTTATGTGCACAATATTGGTATTTGCTACAAAAATACAAATTTTCGGCAAATAGAGCAAAAAAATTTAACCAAATAAAAAACGGCGGCTTCAAATTAACCAATCAACGCACCGCGCAACGCAGATGAAACAGCGTCTCGGAGGCAAATATTTTGCTGCACAACAGCTTGCAGATATTGTTGCATTGTTTTTCATAGTTATATATTTATATATTAATTACTTACATATGATTATTTAAACAGAATATCCAATGTTTACTTAAAGCATTGCTTTAATCTTAATTAAAGTTTTGATTTAATGTTTACTTAAAGTTTTGATTTAAGTTCGTAATAAGCGGCGATTTGATAATGTGGCGAGATTGTTGTAACTTTGCAGACTGTTATGTGGATCATTTTTGCTTTTATTTCGGCAGCGCTTTTAGGTTTGTACGACGCTATGAAAAAGCGGTCGTTGCGCGAGAATGCCGTGATACCAATACTATTTCTCAACACACTATTTTGCACATTGTTTTTCATGCCGCTGATAGTGATGTCGGCAACCGGAGGCATTGACACCGGGAGCAACTTCTACGTGCCACAATGCGATTGGCACACACATCGCTATGTGCTGCTCAAAGCCGCGATAGTGTTAAGTTCGTGGGTGCTGGGCTACTTTGCCATGAAGCATTTGCCGCTAACCATTGTTGGGCCGATAAACGCCACACGTCCGGTGATGACCGTTATGGGTGCCATGCTGATATACGGCGAAATGCTCAACGGCTGGCAGATTGCCGGTGTGACGTTGGCAATAGTATCGTTCTATCTGCTCAGCCGCAGCGGCAAAAAAGAAGGCATAAAATTCAGCCACAACAAGTGGATATACTTTCTTGTCGGCGCGGCATTGTTGGGCACCGTGAGCGGACTGTACGACAAATATCTGATGTCGCCCCACGGGTTGCATCTCAACAAAATGGCGGTGCAAGCATGGTCAAACGCCTATCAATGCGTGATGATGCTGGCAATGATGCTGATAATTTGGTATCCCACACGCCGCAGCACCACCCCGTTCACTTGGCGTTGGTCAATACTCTTCATAAGCATATTTATCACGCTTGCCGACTTGGCATATTTTTATGCGCTGACCTTCCCCGATGCAATGATTTCGGTGGTGTCGATGGTGCGTCGCGGCAGTGTGATAGTGTCGTTTGCATGCGGAGCGCTGATGTTTGGCGAGAAAAACCTGCGAGCCAAAGTTTTAGACCTGCTGTTGGTGTTGCTTGGCATGGTGTGTTTGTGGATTGGTTCGTATTAATCGGACAAAAAACGCAGCAAAAACTACAAATTTTCAGAAAAGCGCGAATTTTTATTTCAAATTGTTTGGAAATACAAAATCTTTATATAAATTTGCGACATGAAACAATCGAGTCTATATAATCGTTATTGGTGGCGCTGGCAATTTCACGGGAATTGGCGGTGCTCGATTATGTAGCTCTTTCATTGCTGCAGATTATTGATTACTTACTCTTACATTAATTACTTTACTGTTTTATGAGTGCCGCTGAATAGTTTGTTCGGCGGCATTTGTTTTTAACCAAACTTATTATGAACATTCACAACATCATCAGCAAACTGCCCGTAGACGAACGCGGGTTTTACGGCAGGTTTGGCGGAGCATACATTCCCGAGATACTCTACAAAAATGTGGAGACGCTCAAAGAGATGTATTATCGCTATGTTGACGACGAGCAATTCAATGCCGAGTTCGACGAATTGCTGCGCAACTACGTGGGCCGTCCGTCGCCGCTATATCTTGCAAAACGTCTGAGCGCCGCCTACGGCACAAACATATATCTCAAACGCGAAGACCTCAACCACACCGGAGCGCACAAAATCAACAATGCCATAGGGTCGGTGCTTCTTGCCAAACGCATGGGCCGCAATCGCATAATTGCCGAAACCGGAGCCGGGCAACATGGCGTGGCAACAGCCACGGTGTGTGCGCTCATGGGGCTGGAGTGTGTGGTGTATATGGGCGCCGTGGATGTGGCACGACAACAGCCCAACGTTGAGCGCATGAAGATGCTCGGCGCCACTGTGGTGCCCGTGACATCAGGCAACCAAACTCTCAAAGACGCCACAAACGAGGCCATCAGAGACTGGTGCTGCAATCCGTCGAACACATTCTACGTGATAGGCAGCACCGTGGGGCCGCACCCCTACCCCGAAATGGTGGCACACTTTCAGTCGGTAATCAGCGCCGAGATAAAAAAGCAGCTTGCCGAGCAGACGGGCCGCGACTATCCCGACTATCTCATTGCCTGCGTGGGCGGTGGCAGCAATGCCGCGGGCGCATTCTACCACTATATCGACGACAAGCGCGTGCAACTTGTGGCTGCCGAAGCGGCGGGCAAGGGGCTGAACAGCGGCGAGAGTGCGGCAACAATACACCTCGGCAAAGAGGGCATAATACACGGCTCGCGCACTTTGGTGATGCAAACCGACGACGGACAAATCACCGAGCCCTACTCCATCTCAGCCGGCCTGGACTATCCCGGCATCGGACCGCTGCATGCATATCTGGCTTCGACGGGACGGTCGAAAGTGTTGGCAGTGACCGACAACGAAGCGTTAGAGGCTGCATATCAGCTCACAAGACTCGAAGGAATAATTCCGGCGCTTGAGTCGGCACACGCACTCGGCGCACTGCGGCAGATGCACTTCACCAAAGACGACATTGTGGTGGTGAACCTGTCGGGCCGCGGCGACAAAGACATGGCAACATACTTACGCAATAAACACTAATAGCTCATGAAACATCTAGTAAAAACATTCACTCGCACCATCCCCGCCGACTTAGAGACGCCGGTGGCAATATATCTGAAAATTCGCGATTTATATCCGCAATCGGCGCTGCTCGAGAGCTCCGACTATCACACCAACCACGGCTCGGTGTCGCTGATAGGCATAAATCCTATCGGCCGCTTTGAGGTGAACGGCGAAAAAATAGTCAAAGCCTATCCCGACGGCACGGTAGAAACCGTTGACATCACACCGTTTGTGGATGTGGTGTCGCAGCTCAACGAGTATGTGCACAGCTACAACATCGACCATGTGGAGGGCAACGGTATTCTCGGATTTACAGCCTACGATGCCGTGCGCTACTTTGAGTCGGTCAACATCATTGCACGCGAGGAAAAGATGCGCGGCATACCCGATATGCTCTACATTCTCTACCGCTTTATCATTCGCGTGAACCACTACAAAAACGAGATGACAATCATTGAGAACGTTGCCGACGGACAATCGCCGCAAACCGACGACCTCATTGCACTGCTGCACAATAACAATGTGGCACAATATCCGTTTCACGCCAAAAACGACATCGAGTCGACAATCACCGACGACCAATATTGCGCCATGGTTGAGCGCGGCGTGCATCACGCCATGCGCGGCGACGTGTTCCAGATAGTGCTGTCGCGACGTTTCTCGCAGGGCTTCAGCGGCGACGAATTCAACGTGTATCGAGCTTTGCGCTGCATCAATCCGTCGCCCTACCTGTTCTACTTCGACTTCGGCGCCTACAAAGTGTTTGGCTCGTCGCCCGAAACACATCTGCGCATAGAGCACGGCAACGCCTATATCGACCCTATTGCCGGCACATTCAAGCGCACAGGCAACGATGCGCGCGACCGCGAACTTGCCGAGGCGCTGCTTGCCGACGAGAAAGAGAATGCCGAACATATAATGCTCGTAGACCTTGCGCGCAACGATCTGAGCCGCTGCGGAGGGCACGTAGACATCGACTTCCTCAAGCAGATACAATTCTACAGCCACGTCATCCACATGGTGTCGCGCGTGAAAGCCGTATTGCCAGAAAATACCGATATATTCCGCTTGTTTGCCAACACATTTCCAGCCGGCACACTCAGCGGAGCGCCAAAAGTGCGCGCCATGCAGCTAATCAACGAGATAGAGCCGCACAGCCGCGTGACTTACGGCGGATGCATAGGACATATCGGCTTTGACGGCTCGCTCAACCAAGCCATCACCATACGCAGCTTCCTGAGCTACGGCAACCGCCTTTACAGCCAAGCCGGAGCCGGCATCGTGGCACGGTCGAACCCGCGCAGCGAGCTGCAAGAGACAAACAACAAACTTGGAGCCTTGACAAAGGCCGTGAAATATGCCGAACAATTCGGCAAATAAATACTCTACATTATGAAACTATTACTGATAGACAATTACGACTCTTTCACCTACAATATTGTGCATGCAGTGCGCCAACTCGGCTACACAATCGACGTGGTGCGCAACGACAAAATAGTGCTTGACGATGTGGCGCAATACGACAAAATCATCATCTCGCCCGGGCCCGGCATACCGTCTGAGGCCGGCGTGGTGCCCGAAGTGTTGAAGCGCTATTGTGCCACAAAATCAATACTTGGCGTGTGTCTGGGCCACCAAGCCATAGGCGAATGTTTCGGCGCAAAACTATTCAACCTGCCGCAAGTGTTTCACGGTGCACAGACACCGATCAACATCATTGCCGACGACTATCTTTTTGCCGGACTGCCAACCACAATCGAGGTGGGACGCTATCACTCGTGGGTGGTTGACAATCACGACTTTCCCGACGTGCTTGAAGTTATTGCCGAAGACGACAGTCACGCCATCATGGCGCTGAGACACAAGACCTTCGATGTGCGCGGAGTGCAATTTCACCCCGAGTCGATACTCACGCCCGACGGACTCACAATCTTAAACAATTGGTTAAAACATTGACATCATGAAAAAGCTGCTTAATAAAATGGTTGAGCATCAGTATCTTTCGCGCACCGAGGCCCGCGACGTGCTGCTGAAGATTGCTGACGGAACATATAACGACTGCCAGCTCTCGGCATTTATGACCGTATTTTTGATGCGATCAATCACTATTGACGAACTCACAGGCTTTCGCGACGCCATACTTGAGCGCCGTCTTCCCGTAGATTTCGGCCCGATAAAAGCTATAGACATTGTTGGCACCGGCGGCGACGGCAAAAACACGTTCAACATATCAACGTGCACATGTTTTGTTGTGGCAGGCACGGGGCGCAAGGTCATCAAGCACGGCAACTACGGCGCAAGCTCTGTGTCGGGAGCGTCAAATGTGCTTGAAAATCACGGCGTTAAATTCACTGCCGACATCGACAAACTTGCCAAGTCGGTTGAAGAGTCGGGCGTGGCATACCTCCATGCTCCGTTCTTCTCACCGGCGCTGAAAAGTGTGGCAGCCGCGCGCAAAGCTCTGGGCATACGCAACTTTTTCAACCTGCTCGGTCCGTTGGTAAATCCGATGATACCCAAGCACCAACTGCTGGGCGTGTATAGCTTGAAAATGCTGCGACTATACAACTATATAGCTCAAAGCGAAGGCATCAACTGCACCATTGTGCACTCGCTTGACGGATACGACGAAATATCGCTCACCTCGCCGTTTAAAGTATCGTCGACGAGCGGCGAACAGATATACACGCCCGAGCAACTGGGGTTTGGCACCGCCAAGCAACATGAGCTTTGGGGCGGCGAAACTGTTGACGAAGCTGCGGCGATTTTCGACAACGTATTGGCCGACCGTGCCACCGAGGCACAAAAGAATTGCGTGTTGGCGAATGCCGCATTTGCAATCAATACGCTCGACCCCGAAGTGTCTATCACCGAAGCTATTGCCGAAGCCAAACGCTCTATCGAGAGCGGCGCCGCACAGAGTGCATTCAAACGATTTGTAGAACTTAATTCGTGATTGCCGTATGTCGATTTTAGATACGATAGTTGACTACAAGCAAAAAGAAGTGAAGGCAGCAAAGTCGGTGATTAGCTGCGAGCAAATGCGCCGCGGAGCATACCTCAACCTAATGTCTACACACTCGTTTGCCCAAGCCATAAAAACCTCGCCTACAGGTATTATTGCCGAATTTAAGCGTCGTTCGCCGTCGAAGGGCGAGATACACGCCATGGCCGACGCTGCTCACGTGGTGAGAGGCTACACTCGCGCCGGTGCCGCCTGCTGCTCAATACTCACCGACACAGCATTTTTCGGCGGGTCGCTCAACGATTTTTCGATAGCTCGCGGCGAGACACATCTGCCGCTGCTGCGCAAAGAATTTATCATCGACGAATACCAAATCTATCAATCGCGGCTACACCACGCCGACGCCGTATTGCTGATAGCGGCAGTGCTCACCGCAGCACAAATCTCAAATTTCATACGCATAGCGCACGATTTGAATATGCAAACCCTGCTCGAGCTGCACAACGAGCATGAGCTCGACCGCTTTGATGCGGCAACGGATATGGTGGGCATAAACAACCGCAATTTGCACAATTTCGTCACCGACATCGACGCGTCGTGCAAGCTCATAAACCGTCTTCCAAAAGACGTGGTGAAGATTTCGGAGAGCGGACTGTCTGAGCCGTCGCAGTTGAAAGAGCTGCGTGCAGCAGGGTTCGACGGCTTTTTGATTGGCGAGCGATTTATGAAACACGACGACCCCGGCGACGCCTTAAAACTGTTTATCAATGCAATCTAAACAACTAAAAATCAAGGTATGCGGACTGTGCGAGCCCGACAATATTGCAGCGGTGGCAAAACTTGCGCCCGCCTATATGGGTTTTGTGTTTTACGACAAATCGCCGCGCTTTGCCGGACATCTCAATCAGCAGACAATCAACAATTTACCGCCGCACATAACGCCGGTAGCCGTATTTCTGAATGCATCGGTTGAGCAAATACGGCTCACGTGCAGCAAATACGGCATTAAGACCGTGCAACTGCATGGCTGCGAGACGCCGCAGATGTGCAAAACACTGTCAGTCAGCGGACTGACAGTGTTTAAAGCCGCAGCACTCACCTCGCAAGCCGACATCGACGCACTGCAGAAATATGTGGGCATAGTTGATATGTTTGTCTTTGACACCAAGACTGCAGACGGCACAAACGGCGGCTCGGGACACAAGTGGGATTGGTCGCTGCTCAACGGCTACAACCTCGGCGTGCCATTCTTGCTGAGCGGCGGCATCGGTGCCAATGACGTCGACGCAATAATCGCAGCAGCCCACCCCGCCATGGCAGGCGTAGACGTGAACAGCCGCTTTGAGACCTCGCCCGGCATAAAAGATATAACTCTCCTCACAACATTTATAAAAGCACTGAAGCGATGAACAGATTAGACAAGCTATTTGAGCGCAAACAAAACAATATATTGTCGGTATATTTCACGGCAGGATTTCCGCATCTCAATGACACAGAGACAATTATACGCTCGTTGGTGAACGGCGGCGTAGACATGATAGAAATAGGAGTGCCGTTTTCCGACCCCATGGCCGACGGCGTGGTGATACAAGAAAGCAGCACCGCGGCTCTGCGCAACGGCATGAACCTCAAGCTATTGCTCAACCAAGTTGAGGCAGCGCGCCCACAAGTGCCCGACACGCCGTTTGTGTTGATGGGCTACCTCAACCCCATGATGCAATACGGCATACGAGAGCTGTTTGCCGAGAGTGCGCGCATAGGCATTGACGCCATGATAATTCCCGACCTGCCCTTCGACGACTATCTGCGTGACATCAAACCGTTGTGCGACCAATACGACATTCCGGTGATAATGCTCATCACCCCCGAAACTTCCGACGAGCGCATAAAACTCATTGACGAGCATTGTTCGGGCTTCATATACATGGTGTCGGCGGCATCAACCACCGGCACGCGCAACGCATTCGGCGACGAACAAATCAGCTACTTTAAGCGCATAGCACGGCTGCAGCTCAACAACAAACGGCTCATAGGCTTTGGCATATCGAACAAAGGCACACTCGCCGACGCCAACAAATATAGCAGCGGAGCCATCATAGGCTCGCTATTCATAAAGTGTCTGCGCCAAACGCCGGGCGACATTGCTGCGGCAGTGAGAGCGCTGATTGAGCGGCTGCACAGCATTTGATTTTTTTAATATGCATAAGCGAGTGCAAATTTGCGTGATTGTGAGATTTTGTGTATTTTTGTCTGTTGAATTGCATGAACGATATTCTGTACATATTACCGCGCGCACTCGCTATCGGCATACTTATCTCTGCACCTATGGGCCCGATTGGTATGTTGGTAATTCAACGCACGCTGAGCAAAGGCCGCTGGCCGGCATTTTTCACAGGCATCGGTGCAGCATTCTCCGACTTGTTTTATTGCCTGCTCACCGGCTTGGGCATCAGCTTTATCACCGACTTTATTGAGCAACACCAATTCATGTTGCAAATAGTAGGCAGCTTGGTGCTTGCCGCCTTTGGTGTGTATCTGTTTCGCAAAAATCCCACGCGAGCGCTTCACACCACCGACGTGCCCACCAAAAACTATTGGAGCGACGTGGTGACAGGCTTTTTGCTGACGTTCTCAAATCCGCTGATACTATTCTTCATCATCGGTTTGTTTGCGCGTTTCAACGTCGTTCTACCTTATTTTACAATGTATCACTATGTTGCGGTCTACGCGCTGATATTTTGCGGGGCGCTGACATGGTGGTATCTCATCACAACGCTCGTAAACCGACTGCGCAGCCGCTTCAATGTGCGCTCGCTGTGGGTGCTCAACCGCATCATCGGCAGCATATTGATAGTTATGGCAGTGGCAGGCGTGGCTATGGCTATTTTTGAATAACTTTAGAAATGAAGACAATCTCAGCACCTTTAGTGCCGCAACTCGACGAGTTGCAAAACGTTGACGACATCTGCGCTATGCTCGACACACACGGCACTCGCGGTCATATCGACGAAATAAATTGGCCCGAATATCCGTATGCACCCTTGGCAACATTCACCATCGCACATACCGAAAAGACTTTGTATATCGACTTTTTTTCGCGTGGCAACTATCTGCGTGCCGAAAATTTTGCAAATCAATCGGCAGTGAGCGACGACTCGTGCGTTGAATTTTTTGTGTCGCCAACCCACGACAACCATTATTGGAACTTTGAATTTAACTGCATCGGCGCAATAAATGCCAGCCATCGCAGCGAGCGCAAAAACCCCACCCGCCTCAATGCCGACGAGCTTGCCCGCGTGGTGCGCTATGCCTCGTGCGGCAAACGTCCGTTCCGCGAGGTTGAAGGAATGTTTGCCTGGGATTTACTCGTGGCTATACCTCTCGACCTTATGGGCGTGAAATATGAGGGCTCGGCAGTGAAGTTGGCGGCAAACTTCTATAAGGTGGCTGCAGCATCGTCAGCACCACATTTTTTAACATGGAACCCGGTTGCAAGCGAAAAACCTGATTTTCACCGTCCTGAATGTTTCGGTGAGCTCATTCTTGAGTGATAGGTTGGTTTTTTCTTGAAAAAAATATGGCGAAATGCTTGCACAGGTCAAAAAAAAATGTGACCTTTGTAACCGCAAACGCAAGCAAGGCGATTTAGTGTAGTGGCCTAGCACGCCACCCTCTCAAGGTGGAGACTCGGGTTCGATTCCCGAATTCGCTACACAGCAAAAAAGCGACATCTTTTCGGTGTCGCTTTTTTTTGTGTTTATAGCTATCAGAAAGTGCGCTTGCCGCGCAGATAGTAGTCAACGAGAATGTTGCGATGCGTGTCGCGGCGAGTGTCGAGAAGGTCGACATCGGGGTGCGAGGTATATTTTTTGCGCATATCGGCAAAATGACGGTGCGCACGCCACACAGCTGCAGCATTGGCAAAATCGAATGTAGCCACAAATTTTGCCCAGGCAATAGTATCAAGCAGACGACGGCGGAAGAGCTTGCGGGCGCGTGTGCTGTCGGGCAGATTTTTGTGCAACAGCAGCAGGTTGTTGCGGAAGTTGAGATATGTTTTGCGCGGATTTGAAGCCGGGAGCGAGCCGCCGCCAAGGTGGTAGACGTGCGATTGCGGCACCACCATGATTGTTTGTCCGGCGAGCAATATGCGCCAGCACAGGTCAATTTCCTCCATGTGAGCAAAGAAGTCCTCATCAAGGCCGCCTACGTTGAGATATAGCTCTGTGCGCACGGTGAGAGCGGCTCCCGTGGCCCAAAATATTGATATGGGATTGTCGTATTGACCGTTGTCGCGCTCGCAAGTGGCAAAGATGCGGCCACGGCAATAGGGATAGCCGTTGCAATCGAGAAAACCGCCAGAGGCTCCGGCATATTCAAACATATCTTTATCGTTATAGCTAAGCAATTTGGGCTGCACGGCACCAACTTGCGGATTGGCATCGAGAAACGACACCAGCGGCTCGAGCCAGCCTTGCGGCGTCTCAACATCGCTGTTGAGCAGCACCACATATTTATATTTGCCGCGCACGGCTTTTATAGCATGATTATAGCCGCCGGCAAAGCCATAGTTTTGGGCGAATTTAATCACCTCGACGTCGGGAAATTCGTTGCCGAGCACTTGCAGCGACTCGTCGGTAGAGCCGTTGTCGGCAACAATAACTTTGCCATAATCGGCATTAGTGTTTGCAACAACCGAGGGCAGGAATTGGCGCAACAGCTTTGCACCGTTCCAATTGAGTATGATGACCGCACAGGGCGGATTTTGTGATTGATTGTTCATATATTTTCGGGATAGCCGGGGATAGGATTTTTCCAACGATTATGTGTCCACAACCATATTGAGGGATCGCGTTTTATTGTTTGCTCAAGGAGCTTGAAATATGTGTCGGTGATAAAGAACGGCTGAGTCAGCGCGGCATCGTCGGCCATAACGTGCACGGCAATGTTGTAGTGTCCGCGGCTCAGCTTGGTCATATCAAGATATACAACAGCCATGCGCAGACGGCGTGCAAGCGTCTCGGTGCCCGTAATCACAGCTGTCGGGCGGTTGAGAAAGTTCACAACATGCACAGTGTCGCCGTGGCTGGGCTTTTGGTCGCTCATGAAGGCGGTGATTGATGTCACCTGAGTGTTGCGCATTTCAAGCAGACGTCGCAATGTGAGTGTTTTGGGTATCGACACAGAGCCGAAGCGGCGGCGTATGCGGAACATTATATTGTCGAAATGTTTATTGCGCAGCGGACGATACACCTGGCAAAAAGCGTTGCCAACAGCCACTTGCTCGGGGCAATGCAGCGTGATGCTTGTGGTCCACTCCCAGTTGCCGCAATGCGAGAAATAAGCGGCAATTGAGCGGCCTTGCTCCATAAAATCTTGTATGGCGCCGATGTTGGTGAATGTGAAGCGTTGCATCATTTCTTTGTCTGAAATATGCATAAGTTTCACTGTTTCAATGATATAGTCGGCAAAATTGTGATAAAATTTGCGTTCAATCTCAATAAGTTCGGCCTCGGTTTTGTCGGGGAAGCAGCGAGTGAGATTGCGGCGCACAAGTTTGCGACGATATCTAACCACGTAGTATATCGTCAAATAGAGCAAGTCGGCAAAAAGATATAGCACACGCAGGGGGAGGTGCGCCAAGAGAACCAGAAAGGCGGTGAGCAGTGCGTATATGAATTTTACTATTTTATTCATCTAACATGAGAGTTGCGTGCACAAATTCGCCGTCGTCAGAGAGGCGGTCGAGGCGCACGGGAACAATTGTATTGTCGAGCGATGCCGGGGCATCGACTTCAATTTTGAGATAGTTGTCGGTAAATCCGCTCATGGGATGTCCGGCTTTTGGATGTTCTAACAACGCGGGGCGCACGGTGCCAATGAAGCGTTGGGAAAATTCGCGTAGTTTGCGCTCGCTGAGGGCGAGCATTTGTCGGGTGCGGCGATGCTGCTCGGCAGGGTCAACTTTGCCTTCAAGCTCGAGGGCACGAGTGCCGGGGCGCTCGCTGTAGACAAAGACATGGAGACGCGATATGTCGATTGACTCGCAGAAGTTGCGCGACACTTCAAACAGCTCGGGAGTCTCGCCGCGAGCACCCACAATGAGGTCTACACCTATAAAGGCGTGTGGTATTGCAGCGCGTATTTTTTCGATTTTATGGCGGAAGAGGTCAGTGTCGTAGCGACGGCGCATAAGGCGCAACACCTCGTCGCTGCCACATTGCAGAGGCACGTGGAAGTGCGGCATGAAGCGCTTTGACGTTGCGCAAAAGTCGATAATTTCGTTGGTGAGCAAGTTTGGTTCAATCGACGATATGCGATAGCGCTCAATGCCTTCAACCTCGTCGAGAGCGCGCACAAGGTCGAAGAAGTTGTCGTCGCGGCCTTTACCAAAGTCGCCGATATTGACGCCGGTGATAACAATCTCCTTGCCACCTTCGGCAGCCACGCGCTGCGCCTGCTGCACCATTTGCTCGATAGTGCCCGAGCGTGAGCGGCCACGAGCTTTGGGGATGGTGCAATAAGAGCACCAATAGTCGCAACCGTCTTGCACCTTGAGGAAGTAGCGAGTGCGGTCGCCGCGCGAGCATGAGGGATTAAACTCGCGAATATCGGCAGCGGGAGTGATGACGGTTTGTGCTTGCGAACCTTCTCTCCACTCGCTGAGATAGTTGAGCAAGTCGAGTTTTTTGTCGGTACCGGCAACAATAGTCACACCGGGAATTGCGGCAATCTCCTCGGCCTTGAGCTGTGCATAGCAACCGGTGACAAGTATTGCGGCATTGGGATAGCGTTTATGGAATGAGCGTATTGTTTGACGACATTTTTTGTCGGCAACCTCGGTCACCGAACAAGTGTTAATGACAATAATATCGGGTATCTCGCCGGTAGAGACGCGACGTATGCCTTGCTCGGCAAACAATCGTGCTACGGTTGATGTTTCGGCGAAATTGAGTTTGCAGCCGAAAGTGTGGAAAAGCGCGGTGCGATTATTGAATGTAGTATTGTCGATCATATATACGTATAAGTTCTAAAATTGAAAGTAGATAAAGGGCATCACGTCGGCGCCACGCAATTCGATGACCACCTGAATGACGACTATAAATATAAACAATTTAAGTAGCCAATGTGATTTTACAAAGTAGTGAGAAATTATGTTAAACCACTTTGTAGGGATGGCTTGAGCTGCAATGAGTATTAAAATTAATGATACCCACAAGGCGCGCGCGGCAACAAATGCCGGCACATATGCGAGTGAAAAGTCGGTGACGGTGTGACGCAACAGGTCTATTGCATCGGTGAGTGTATCGGCGCGGAAGAATACCCACAGCGTTGACACAAAGACAAAGGTTATGAGCCACGACAGCACTTTTACGGGCAGATTGTCGGGCACACGGTCGAGCAGTCGGCGCATAGATTTGTGCACCACCAAGCCCAGTCCATGCATGCCGCCCCACAGCACAAAGCGCCAAGCTGCGCCGTGCCACAGGCCGCCGATAAGCATGGTCATGAAACAATTGAAGTATGTGCGCCGGGCGCCTTTGCGATTTCCGCCGAGGGGGATGTAGATGTAGTCGCGCAACCAGGTTGACAGCGAGATGTGCCAACGGCGCCAAAAGTCGGTGAGGTTGCGAGCCTTGTAGGGGAAGTTGAAGTTTTCGGGGAGTTTGAAGCCGAGTATCAGCGCAATGCCGATAGCCATGTCGCTATAGCCCGAGAAGTCGCAATAAATCTGCATTGTGTAGCCAAGTATGCCCATCAAGCACTCAAAGCCTGAATATCCGGGCAACCCCGACACCGGGTCGATAGCAAAGACAAGATTATTGTATTGAGCTATATAGTCGGCGATAATAGCTTTTTTGGCTATACCGATGATTATCAGCCAAAATCCGCGATACACCTCATTGCGCGTGGGCAGGTTGTTTTGATATATCTGCGGCAGCAAATTCCGGGCACGCGCTATGGGGCCTGCCAAAAGCGTGGGGAAGAATGTGAGATAGAATGCATAATCGAGCCACGTGCGTGCCGGCTCCATCTTGCCTTTATACACGTCGACAACGTAGCTCACCGATTGGAAGGTGTAGAACGATATGCCGATGGGCAGGATGATGTGTAGCGGCGAGAAGTTTGAGCCCACAATCTCGTGCCAATTCCACAACAGGAAGTTGGCATATTTGAAGTAGGCAAGCACTCCGAGCGAGCAGACGAGCGACAGCACAAGCAGACAGCGCTTGGCGACAACACTCGCGGTGGCAGCTATTTTGCGAGAGAGAGTCCAATCAATAAGAGAGGTGGCGAGCAGCAAGCACACGCACAGCCCTGACGATTTGTAGTAGAAAAACAAGTTGAACGCCAGCACAAAGCACATCATTTGCAGACGTCGCTTTTTGAGCATGGCGTAGATGGGGAGGAAGATGAGGAATGCGACCCAAAACAGACCGCTTGAAAACAGCATAGGCTCACCCTCGGTGTATGTCAAGAGCGAAATCACGTCTATATTGTTGAGCAGTGTCATCTGTTGGTTGCAGGTTGTTTAGCGTTCGTTTGGTTGGTGCACAAAAATTCGTTTTGCGCGAGCCGAGACTCCGGCTCCGGGATTTTTCATCGCTATTGGATGGGCGGCATGCAGCGGCATCCATCGAGCCACGCTATCCATCCACAAAGCAGCCGAAGCTTTTGTGGGGTGAGCACCGTCTTTGTTGCGGTCGAAGTGCATGCCGTCGCTTTTGAAGTAGCATCCGGCGGGCACCGACTCTTTGATAAGCTCATTTATGCCTGTATCGGCACGCCAGTTTGGAGGGCCGATCCACACAAACGGTATATCGCCGATTTGTGTTAGAATGCTTTTAACGTATTTTTCGCGTTTAGCCTTGATGTTGCTCACAAACAGCTCGTTAGCGCCCAAGCAGATGAACATATAGTCGGGATGCAAGCGATTGATATATTGAGTGATGCGCTTGCTGTTGCCCCAAATTTCTGAAGTTGAGCTATACCAAATCACAGAATAGAGGGTGTGATTGTTGGCAGAAGCGTAGGCTGCGAGGCGAGGCGAAAGGCCTTCGAGCATAGAGTCGCCGATAAACAAGATGGTTTTCGGGCAAGTGTCAACTTGCACGGTTTTCGGGGTTTTGTGCACGGCGGCAGAGCAAGCCATAGTTGCGACTTTAGTTTGCTGAGCAGGTTGCACGGGCTTTGGTTTGAGGTCGTCGGCCAATTCGGAGGCTTTGAGTTGCACGCCGCCAATGTTGAAGGGGCCGAAAAACGAATACGCAAAAAAAGCGATAAATGCCACGGTCAAAATTGACCAGAAGCCACTATATTTTTTAAACATAGCACGAAGAGAGGAAAAAGTATTTTAGAGCTTAAAAAAGTTATCGAGTGATCACACGATAGTCTGAAGAAGAAGAGAGTACGTAATACTGACGCAGGCCATATCCAAGCTCGGCAGCTCGGCCCGACATTGGATAGCCATAGTTTTCGAAAATAGCGTACGTTGAGTGGCATGTTGGACATTCGGCAAGATGTGAGTCGTTGTCAACTTGCACGCGAATTGTAGCTTTGCACTCAACGGGGCAGGCAAGGTCGTATGCCACGGCATTGCCGTTGTAGTCACAAACCAAAAGCACGCCGCCAAAACCGGTATAGTTGCCGGCGGCATAGGGATAGTTTGCGGGGATGCGCTCCGACTTGATGAAGCGACGCGTGTCGAGGGCGCCGCCCACGCCGTAGGTGTCCCACATGCCCACGCTTGAGAATGTGATGTTGACAGGATAGGCGGGCACGCGATCAACATCAATTGTGTGGCAAGCACTCAAAGTGCAAGCCACAGCAACGATGGTGATAGCTTTATGGAGTTTAGATGCCATTTCCGGCAGCAACTTTTGCCATGAGCGTGCCAAATTGGTCGGCAGCGCGTTGCATGTGCGGAGCGATGAACGGGCGCAACATGGCGGGGATGTTGATATCAATGTCGGTAGCGACCTCTGTGCGGTTGTCGTCGATAGCAGTCAAGTTTACTTGCAGAGCCATAGACACGGGCGATGCGCAAGCGAGCTTGATGAGTTTGGGGGAACATTCGGTGACGGCAAAGCGAAGGCTACCAATTTGGGGGTTCTTGATAGAGATTGCGTCTTTTTCAAACTCTACGTCTCCTATTTTTTGACGCTCTTCGGCGGGCAGTTGGTCAACGAATGAGTTGAGCGAGCTGAGGTCGGAGAAGCGCTCGGCAATAGATTGAGCCGACGAATTGACAGTGACGGGTTTGCCTTTGTAGTTAGCCATATATTGTATGGTTATCGGGGTGAATAAAATTATTTGCCGCGAGACCAGTTAGCGGGGTCTTTGCGCCATTCTTTGAGAGTCTCGAGGTCGGCTTCTTGTATGTAGTTGATATTGAGGGCGGCTTCGAGCATAGCGTTGTAGTTGCCGAGAGTGATGAGTTTCACGTCGGCATCTTTGAATGCTTTTTGTGCAATGGGGAAGTCGTATGTGAAAATAGCAACCATACCAACCACCTCGCATCCGGCAGCGCGAATTGCTTGCACGGCTTTGAGCGAGCTACCGCCGGTAGAGATGAGGTCTTCAACAACCACAACTTTCGAACCGGGTTTGAGGTTGCCTTCGATGAGGTTTTCGAGGCCGTGGTCTTTGGGGGTAGAGCGAACGTAAACGTATGGCAAGTTGAGGTTGTCGGCAACGAGAGCGCCTTGTGCGATAGCGCCTGTAGCAACACCTGCAATGTAGTCAGCGTCAGCGAAATTTTCCATTATTGTGCGGCAAAGCTCGGTTTTGATAAACGTGCGCACCTCGGGATAAGACAAAGTTTTACGATTGTCGGTATAGATGGGAGAATTCCAACCAGAAGCCCAAGTGAAAGGATTATCGGGTTGCAATTTGATAGCGCTTATTCCCAATAACTTTTCAGCAAGAATAATTTCGACTTTTTTCATAAGGGTTACGTATTATAGAGTGTTGTTATAATAATGTGTAAATCAGTATGCAAAGATAGTGTATAATGCTAAGATATGCGATATTTTTCATAGATTTTTTTTGAGAAAATGCAAAAAAGATATGAGAATTGGTAAAAATGCGAAATAACAAAGCGTGCGATTAAACCAAAGCAAACAAATCGGCTCAAATAAATTAAACAACAAAATCAGAAAATTTGTTGCTTTTAGAGTTTTTATATAAATTTGTAAAATTACTAACACAATATACAGTCATGCGTAAGATATTTACATCAGTTTCAGTCTTTTTGCTCTGTGGGTTGATGATGTGCCCCACAGTTAGCGGCGGAAATCGTGGTCGCAACAACGGCAGCACCACTACTACCACTACTACCACAACAACAACAACCACTACGACGACCAACCGTAACGGCAACAAGAACAACAATAACAATTCCGGGAACAAAAACAACAACAATAACAATTCCGGGAACAAAAACAACAACAATAACAATTCCGGAAACAAAAACAACAACAATAATTCCGGAAACAAAAACAACAACTCCGGAAACAAAAACAACAACAATAATTCCGGAAACAAAAACAACAACAATAATTCCGGAAACAACCCGAGTGGTGGCTTCACCAACAACGGCCAGCAATATAACACTCAGCCATCAAATAACAAGAACAACAATAATAATAACAAGAACAACAATCTTGTAAACTCACCGCAAAACCAATACGCTCCGAGCAATCACACTCCAACAACTCCCACCAAACCGAGCAACTACACAGCTTCAAAAGGGTCAAAACTCTTCTCAACAATCTTGGGCGTGGCAATCGGCACAGCCGTTAATGCAACCGTAAGCAAACTTGTCAATGCCGGGTACAGCGTATCAAGCTACAACTCAAACAATGTGTACGTTAGCAACGTAAAAATGTTTAACTACACCTGGACTAACGGCACAATGTACTACAACAACGGCAACCTTCAAAGCTCAGAATTTATCTACTCAACATCGGGCTACGATCGCACTCGCTACAATCAAGTTTACAGCACATTGGTCAGCCAATACGGCTATCCGGTGACCGTGCAAAACAACGGCAACAACAACATCAGCTGCACTTGGTGGGGCTACAATAACGACTACATCACTCTGAGTTTCTTCAGAGACACAGCTTTCAACGGCACATCTCGCTATTACACCACACTCACTGTCGGCAACGCTTAAACCAACTGACAACGACAGCCTTCGCAAATAATAAACAACACAATATAGTTACACTTTTTAAAATTTGAAATCATGCGTAAGTTCATAACTTCAGTATCAGTACTACTCGTATGCGGCATGATGTTTTGCCCTATCACAGAGGGTCAAAGCCGCGGTCGCAATAATGGTAATAACGGCGGCAACAGCCACGGTGTAACCACACAGCAAAGCACACCTCAACGCTCGCAAAGCATGACTCAACGCTCGCAAAGCATGTCCCAACGCTCGCAGGGTTCGCAGAGCAACGGTCGCACAGGCGGCACATTCAGCCGTCCCGGCAACATGGGCCAAGGCAACAGCAACGTAGGCAACAATAACGGCAGCCGCCCAAACGTGGGTAATAATAACGGCAACAGCCGTCCCGGCGGTGTAAATCCCGGCAATGGCGGATGGAACACCGGTACTCCCAACTCAGGATATGGCACAGGCAACAACCGCGTTGGCGCAGGCAACAACCGCGTTGGCGGTGGCAATCGCATTGGCGGTGGCAATCGCATTGGCGGCAATAACCGCGTTGGCGGTGGCAATCGCATCGGTGGAAATATTGGCAGTCCTCGTCCCGGCGGAAATGTTGGCCACGATTTCGGACACGTTGCTCCGATGCGTCCTTACATGCCCGCCAACCACAGATGGTA
>CAZYNO010000004.1:0-7723 GCA_964648845.1 uncultured Bacteroides sp. | reverse complement strand
ATTTCGGACACGTTGCTCCGATGCGTCCTTACATGCCCGCCAACCACAGATGGTATCGCCCCACCCCTCCGCCAAGCTTCCGTCCCTACAGCGGATGCCCCAGATTTTCAACAATCTTAGGCGTGGCAATAGGCAGCGCACTCAACTATACACTCGATTGCCTCACCGGTGCCGGCTACAACGTGCTGGGTTATGCAGCAGACGCCATCTATTTGTCGAACGTTTCGATGCTCAACATGCTTTGGCCCAATGCCACAATGTACTACACCGACAGCATGCTCCGCGGCTCTGAATTCACCTACTCTTCTCCGGGCTACGACCGCAGCCGCTACACATTGGCATATCAAAATCTTGTGCGCCAATACGGTGCTCCGGTATCAGTGCAAAACGACGGCAACAATGGTGTTAGCGCAACATGGTGGGGATACGATAACAGCTACGTAACACTTAGCTTCTATCCCGACTACGCCTACAACGGCTCACTCCGCTACTACACCACTCTCTCATTCGGCAACTAACTCTGCAGCAAGCGAGTCCAATAAAAAAGCGACCCGAGTTGACAACAAGTTCAACACGGGTCGCTTCCAATTTATAAATGATATTAAAACTGTTATTTTGATTGTTCGAAGAGCCAATCGGGAGAGATGCGGGTGAACCACAATTGGTAGCCTTGGTCTTCGTGGCTCCACTCTTCGGTGAAGAGGCCTATTGTGCCGTCTTTGAGTTGAGCTATTGACGAATAAGCCGACTCATAAGGGCAAACGATGCGACGCACGGGCCAAGTTTTGCCTTCGTCGAAGCTGGCAAGGATTGCCACGTTCACGCGCAGGCTTTTGTCGTAGGGCACAGTTTGCAGCAACACGTCTTTGCCGTTATATTTGAAGCGGATGATATCGCCGTTGCATGCGGGGTCGAGCACATCGGGATTGGTGAACGATTTGCCCCAAGATTTGCCACGGTCGTCAGAGTAGCAATATTTGCGCTCGCCTTGACGACGGTTGCGGATGCTCATGAGCAGACGACCGTCTTTGAGTTCTACGATTTTCGACTCGTCGGCATCGGGGTCGGCAGCATTTTCAGAGACTTTCCAGTTGTATCCGCCATCGTCAGAATAGCAAGAGTAGATGGTGAGGTTGCCATACGAGGGTTCTTCTTGTTCGCGCACCACAAGGGCAAACTCCAAGCGGCCGTCTTTGAGCTGCGGAGCCGAGCCTGAGGTGGCGAAAGCTGTCACCCATTTGCTGCGCACGGGGTCGCTGCAAGTTGAGCCGTAGAGCTGCTCGGTGATGTCGACAGGTTCGCTCCAGGTTTGACCGTTGTCCTTGCTGTGCGACACCGAGATGTATGCATGCTTGTCGTATGTGGCATCCCAGAGGCCTGCGCCGTGAGTCATCACGCAAATCACTTGTTTGCGTTTTTTGTCGACAATGATGGCGGGGTCGCCAAAGCCTTCGGTAGTGCCTTCGCCGGCAACGGTGACTGCGGGCGACCAAGTTTTGCCAAGGTCGGTAGAGCGGCGGCTGACAACGTCGATGTGCCAAGGCAGGTCGCTATTGCTTTCCCAGCGCTTGTCGGCAAGCACCACAATAGAGCCGTCGGGGGCAGTGGCAATAGCCGGAATGCGATAGAACTTAGAGCCGGCGTCGCCGCATCTGAAGAGCAATGTGCGCTCAAACACGTTTGTGGGCACTTTGCTTTTTGCCTGTGCTGGCTGCGGAGCGCAAAGCGCCATTGTTGCGGCAACGAGCAGGATAGACGATTTGATGATGTTCATGATTGTGTTTGGGTGTTAAAACAAAGGTTATAATACTTTAGCTAAAGCAGCTTCAAGGTCGGAAGGATTTGACACGCGCTCAACAACCTCGCCGGCACGGTTGAATATGAACGACACGGGGTCGCCGTTCACGGGGTCAACATTGTAGCCGATGAGGGCTTCGATGTTGTCGGTGGGAGCGTTCCATACGGCAATCCAGGGCATGTTTGCCGCCGAGCGTTTCCATGAATTTTCGTCGGGGTCGTAAGCTATTTGGAAAATCTCCAAGCCTTGAGCTTTATATTTGTCGTAAATTTTCTTGAGAGCTACGGTGTTGGCTTGTGAGTTTGTGCCATCGTAGCGGGTGAAGTTGAGGATAGTGACGCCACCACGGTCAACAACTTTGTCAAAGTCGTGCTCTTTGCCGTTGCGGTCGTAACGTTTGAGGTCGGCTTGCGGACGGCCGTTGACGGTTGCTGCAACCTCTTTTTGCGGCAAGTTGCCCAAAGCACGACGAGCCGAGAGCCAGCGTTGCTCAAGCTCGGTGGTGCGGGGATCGTCGGGAAGCATACGTTTGAAGTTGTTTGCAGCGTTGGCAAGAGTCTTCACGTCGTCTTTGTCGGTAAGGTTGTAGAGGGGCGAAGTGCCGATAAATTTACCGATGACGTAGTAAGACACGATACATGTTTCATCGCGATTGATGATGATGTTGAGTTGACGTTTGAGGTCGCGGTCGGCAAGCGCTCCGGCAACGCCTTTGCTGTCGACAGATGCAGCGATGAGCGAGTCGACAGAAGCAAACACGCCTGCGGCTTTGTTGCCGGCAAGGGTGTAGTTGCGGTCAAAGTTTTTGCCGCTGGCGGTGACAGTGACAGTCTCTATAGAGTCTACGGGGAAGTAGATATATTTGCCGTCTAAGCGCAGGCGGTAGATAGAGGGCACTTCGGCAGCTTGCTCGGCCTGATAAGAGAATTTGCCGTCGGCCGAGAGTTTTATAGAGTCGGCAACATACCAGTTGCTGAGAGTAGACTGCTCAACGTAGATTGTTTTGTCGGCAGCATCGGCTACGGTGCCTTCAACTTTCCAGCCTTCTTTGCCTGAGCAGGCGCACATCAGCAAAGCGAGGACGAGCCATAGTGAGTGAACCAATTTGCGCATGGTGATTAACTTGTTTTTTGTTAGTTATACGATTACACGAATTTGGCGGCGATAGCGTCGGCAATGGTTTGCATTTCGTCGGCCGGCAATTGCAATTTGGGCTTGCGGAAGTCCATGTCGCCCTCGGTGTTGATGGGGATGAGGTGCACGTGGGTGTGAGGCACTTCGAGGCCGATAACAGCCACGCCTACGCGTTTGCAGTCGATGGCGCCTTCGATGGCTTTAGCCACGCGGCGAGCGAATGCCATGAGTCCGGCATAAGTTTCGTCGTCGAGGTCGAAAATATAACTTACTTCTTGTTTTGGAATAACAAGCACATGACCTTTAGTCACAGGATTGATATCGAGAAAGGCGAAATATTTTTCGTCTTCAGCCACCTTGAAAGAAGGAATTTCGCCGGCGGCAATACGCGAAAAGATTGAAGCCATAATACAATCGGTTTAGGTTGGTAAGGAAGTTACTGAAACTTATATTAGAAAGTGATATTAACGATTTCGAACTTCATCAAGCCTGAGGGCACACGGATTTCAACGATGTCGCCGAGTTTGTGACCGAGCAGACCTTGAGCAATGGGAGTAGATGAAGCGATTTTTTTCTCTTTGAGGTTAGCCTCGCTGTCGGCAACGATGGTATACTCCATAGTCATGCCGTTAGCCACGTTTTTGATTGTCACGCGGTTGAGAATTTGCACTTCTTCGGTGTTGAGTTTGCTATCGTCGATGATGCGAGCGTTAGCCACCAAGTCTTTGAGTTGAGATATTTTCATTTCGAGCATGCCTTGTGCTTCTTTAGCAGCGTCATACTCTGAGTTTTCAGAGAGGTCACCTTTGTCGCGAGCTTCGGCAATAGCGGCAGAAATTTCGGGACGTTTCACCGACTCGAGATATGCTATTTCTTCCATTTTGCGCTTGTAACCTTCTTTGGTCATGTAAGTTATCGCCATGATATTTTTGGGTTTTAGTGTTTATTAATATATTTCGGTTTAATAATAAAAAAGAGAATCCCGGCCCGTTTGAGGGCGAGACCCTAAATTTTCTACAACGATGTTGCATCACAAAGTTACAATACTTTTATTGAAAAGCATCGCGCAATTTTGTTAAAGAATATTAACGAATCGAGTTAACGGCAACTCACACAAAAAAGCATTTGAATATGCGAGCAATGCCGCGGCCTCCGAGTCGAGTGTAGGTGAAAGCTATGCGCCACAGCATTTTGTGAGCAAAGCTGTTGGTGGCTTGCATAGCTTCATTATATAGCTGACGACCTGCCTTGTTGCCTTCGCGCACGATGGTAGCACCAATGATAACTTTTTTGAATTGCACCCAGCAGCGGCGACTGCGAGGCAAGGTTTTGGCTATGCTGTCTAAGGCGAAGTGATATTTGTCGAGGCGCGAGCCGTATGATGCGCCGCTGATTGAGACCTCCTGTGCCTCAACGGTGACTGTGGGAGCACCGTGAGCTTTGACTATTTTGGGGTTGAAAGTGAGCAGGCGGGCGCCGAGCTCGATGTCGTTCCATACGGGCACGTTGGTGTTCCATCCGCCGAGCAGATAGAACAGCATTGTGCGTGCCATGTAGCGCTCGGTGGCAAGTGAGCCGTGAAACAGGTTGTTGTAAGCGATATTGTCGGCCTCAAACGGCTTGACGCGTTTTATGCCTTTAAGATTGATGCGCTCAACGTCCCAGCCTATCAATTCGGCCTCGGGATTGTTGTGCGCCACAGTCATGGCACGCTCCAAGTGAGTGGGGTGCATAATGTCGTCAGAGTCGAAAAACAAGGTCCACTGCGTTTTCGACTCGCTGAGGCCGCGATTGCGTGCAGCCGTAGCGCCGGGAGTTGCCTCTTGCAACACGCGGATTTTCAAGCTGTCATCGCTATATTTTTGAGCTAATCGGGTTACTACTTCAAGGGTATTGTCAGTTGAGTTGTTATCTACTATGATTACATCAAATGGTCTGTAGGTTTGAGCTACAATACTATCCATCGTACGGGTGATTAATTCAGGACGATTGTAAACCGGTATTACGACGGTAAGTTTAGTTTCGGTATGGTGATATGTTTGCATGTTGATGCAAAATTAGCAAAAAAAATTGTTATATGGCGATAATTTATTAATTTTGTGATAGACAATTATATTTCAAACACATAGAATATGAAGAAAAAATTAATCGCCGCAGCAGCCCTCATCGCATTGATGAGCACTGCAATGGCAACTAATCCTCAAACAACTGTGCGTCAAAATCCATTTTTGCAGCCATACAACACGCCGTACGAAATTCCACCTTTCGACCAAATTGAGTATGGCGACTATATGCCTGCTTTGCGTGCCGCAATTGCCGAGCACAATAAAGAGATTGAAGCTATAGTCAACAATCAGGCAACTCCCACCTTCGACAACACTATTCTTGCTTACGACCGCTCGGGCCGCACTCTCGACAAGGTGGTGATGGTGTTCTCGGCACTCACCGAGTCAAACTCAAGCGACGAGATGCAAGCTATAGCCGAAGAATTTGAGCCGCTCTATGCCGCACACAGCGACGAAGTGGCTATGAACCAAGGTTTATTCAAACGCGTGAAGTTTATATACGACAACCGCACAAAACTCAACCTTGCCAACGACCAGCTCATCTTCGTTGAGAAGACATACAAAAGCTTCACCCGCAACGGTGCTCTGCTCAACGATGCCGACCAAGCCAAGCTCAAAGCGCTCAACGGACAGCTTGCCGACCTCTATCTGCAATTTAACAAAAACCTCCTTGCAGCAACAAACGCTTTTGAGATTGTTGTTGACAATGTTGACGACCTCGCCGGCCTGCCCCAAAGCAACATCGACGTTGCCGCCGAAGAAGCCGAAGCTCGCGGATATAAAGGCAAATGGGTGCTCACTCTCCACGCTCCCAGCCGTCTGCCGGTGCTCCAATATGCCGACAACCGTGCTCTGCGCGAAAAGATGTATAAAGGCTACACCTCACTCGCTGCCTCGGGTCAATACGACAACCGTCCCGTCATCAACAAAATTTTGCAAGCACGCTCACAAAAAGCCAAATTGCTCGGCTTTGAGAACTTTGGCGCCTACATGACCGACAACGTTATGGCTGAGACCGTAGACAAAGCCGAAGACTTGCTGATGCAAATCTGGAAACCTGCCGTAGCTCGCGAAAAAGAAGAAGTGGCAGAGATGCAAGCCGTGGCCGATGCCGAGGGTAAAGGCGTGAAAATTGCTCCCTGGGACTACTACTATTATAATGAGAAAGTGCGCAAGCAAAAATATGCTCTCGACGAAAACGAGGTGCGCAACTACTTCTCGGTTGACAATGTGCGCAAAGGCATATTCACTATGGCCGAACGTCTCTATGGCGTGAAATTCACCGAAATGCCCGATGCTCCCAAATATTACGATGAGGTGAAAGTGTATGACGTGACCGATGCAACTACCGGCGAACACATAGCAGTGTTCATGACCGACTACTTTCCCCGCGCATCAAAACGTCAAGGCGCATGGATGAGCGAATTTAAAGGCTCATGGCAAAACGAAGATTTCACATCAAGCCGCCCCATCATCTACAACGTGGGCAACTTCTCAAAACCCACAGCCAACACTCCGTCGCTGCTCACCATCGACGAGGTTGAGACAATGTTCCACGAGTTTGGCCACGGCTTGCACGGCATGCTGTCGAAAGCTCGCTACAAAAGCCAAGCCGGCACAAATGTTGACCGCGACTTTGTTGAGCTCCCCTCGCAAATGCACGAGCACTGGGCTTTCGAACCCGAATTGCTCAAAGAGTATGCTTACCACTGGCAAACCGGCGAACTTATCCCCGACGAGCTTGTGCAAAAATTGCAAGACGCCAGCACTCACAACATGGGCTTCCGCACTACCGAACTTGCCGGTGCCGCTCTGCTCGACTTGCAATATGGCAAACTCAACCCCACAGAAGACATCGACATCTCAGCATTCGAAGACCAAGTGACCAAACAACTCGGCATGCCCGACGAGCTCACTTATCGCTATCGTTCAACCTACTTTAAGCACATCTTCGGCAGCAACGAGTATGCTTCGGGCTACTACACTTATCTTTGGGCTGAAGTGCTCGACTGCGATGCTTTCGACTTGTTTAAAGAAAAAGGTATCTTCGACCCCGAGACTGCAAAATCATTCAAAGAGAATGTGCTTCAAGCCGGAGGCAGCGTTGACCCGATGAAAACATTCGTTAAATTCCGCGGTCACCAACCTTCAGTCAACGGTTTGCTCCGCAGCCGCGGCTTGCTCAAAGACACAGAGCCCAAGATGCCCAAACCCGCCAAAGAAATCCAAAAGAAAAAGAAATAACAATCATCCCTAACAAAAAAATATCGTCGGCACTGAGTCGACGATATTTTTTTGCCCATGTGCGGGCGGGGAGGGAATGAGTAATGTCTGTACTATTTCAATGTTTCTTTGGTGACGGTGTTGCCGCGCTTAACAATGAAGAGACCTTTGGCGGGATTTGCAACTTGCACACCGTTGAGGTTGAAGTATTGAGCATCAGCACCGTTGATTGTGATGTCGGTGATGCCTGCACCTTCGCCAACTTTGAATGAGATGGTAAATGCGGGGATGTTGTCGTAGTTGTGAGCCTCGTCGCTGGTGAAATAACCTTCGGGGAAGCTTACAACGTAGCTGCCTTCTTCTTTAGCTGTATCGCCGAGGGGTTGAACAACCTCGTTCCAAGCAGTACCAAACTCGGCTTCGCCAAGTTCAACAGGCTCACCACCGTCTTTGCTGATTGTTGCTTTGCCATTGTATGATACACCGGCTTCGTCGTAGTCGT
>CAZYNO010000003.1:0-27411 GCA_964648845.1 uncultured Bacteroides sp. | reverse complement strand
AATCAACGAATTGTGCGATGTGCTGTCTCTGTTGCGCAACCGCTGCAATGCATTAGAGAAACCCGACAATTCGGTTTATGCGGCACACAATCCACTGAAGTTGCATGGCATGTACACCAAGGCTCAAATACAAGCAGCGCTGGGCTTCTCTACATTTGAGAAATGCTCAACAGCCATAAAAGACGGTGTTGAGCGCAGGCGCGATATAAAACTTGAGGCAATGTACGTAAATATCATCAAAAAAGAGAACACGTCGGCTTCAACCAATTATCAAGATTTTGCGCTTAGCCGTAGCAAATTTCACTGGGAGACACAAAATAAAGTCAGCGACACGTGTCCTACAGCGCAATCATACAGGACGCGCGAAAACCACATGCTGCTATTTGTGCGCCAACAGCACACCGACCCCGAGCTAAAAGTAACCATGGCATACACTTATCTTGGTGAGGTGGATTTGGAACGCATGGAAGGCTCGCGACCGGTGAAAATTGTGTGGAACTTGCGCACGCCAATGTCTGAATCGACATTTGCGTTTGCAAGTATGTATAAAGCAATCGGATAATAGCAACAAAGGCTCGGCGGGGGAGGTTAGCGGACGGAGGCGATTTGCTGCTTGAGTTGCTCGCGTTGGACGGGCGACGTGCCGTGTTCGATGTGTGTTATCACTCCTTGTTTGTCGACAACGACGGTGAGGGGATAGCCAGAGTCGTCAATCCATTCGGTAAATTGAGTATCGTTAACAATGGGTATCCAATTGAAGCCTTGTTTGCTGAGCACGGGGCGCGCGGTTGCAGCGTCTTCGTATGTTGCGGAGAAAAACATCACGTCGGGCATTTCATCTTTCCATTGCGAAAGTTCGGGCATCTCGGCACGACACGGGCCGCATCCGGTGAACCAAAGATTTATGACCATTGCTTTGCCTTTAACATCGGCATTGCTCCAGGTTTTGCCGGATATATCGGTAGCTTTGAATGACGGAAATTTGTCGCCTACGGCAATTTTTGATGACGATGACGATGCAACGGCCAGCGAGCGCACGTTAACGTTCTCGGCACGTTTCAGCAATTCTTCAGCCTGCGGTATATCGTCGGCAGACACTTCAAATTTAAATGCAGATTCGGGCAAGGGATTTGCAAGCGTTATGAGCATAGCATTTGCGCTGCCGTCGGCAGTAGAAATTCTACGGAAGCCGGTAATTTCTGTTGACGATACGGGCATTTCAGAGAAGAAGTGTCCGTCAATAAGGATAATCACATCGCGGCTACCTGCCATGGCAGACATAGCCAAACCTACAAAACATGAAGCTATAATAAGTCTAAAATTCATAATAATTTGCTTTGGATGGTTTATTATTGCTTGCAAATATACAAAGTAATCAATATTATGCATATATTTGCAATGCCAAAAAAACGAAACAATTATAAAACGTCATGAATAACATAGAGCAAACATCAAAAGAGAATGAATGGACACTGCCAATAATCTCGGCAATATTGTTGATTGTTGGAATGTTTTTAGAACATTGCACTTCTGTTTTCGCCAATCAATATTACGGATTGATATACTTTCTGATAGCTTTTCTGCCCGTAGGTATACCTGTATTTAAGGAGGCATACGAAGAGATGAAATCGGGAGAGATATTCAGCGAATTCACATTGATGGCAATAGCCTCGGTCGGGGCATTTTGCATCGGCGAATATCCCGAGGCCGTTGCAGTGATGTTGTTCTATGCCGTGGGCGAAATATTGCAAGACGGAGCGGTTGATCGTGCCACGCGCAACATCAGCAACTTGTTGGATGTGCGTCCGGAGCGCACGTCGATAGTTAGAGACGGCGGCTTGGTTGAAGAGTCGCCCGAGAATGTGAAAGTTGGCGAATTGATTGAGCTTAAACCCGGCGAGCGCGTGCCGTTAGACGGCGAGCTGACCGTGGCAGAAGCAGCGTTTGACACATCGGCGCTGACCGGCGAAAGCATGCCGCGCACCATACGTCAAGGCGAAGAAGTATTGGCGGGAATGATAGTCAGCGACCGAAGCATACGTATCAAGGTGACGCGCCCGTACGACCAAAGCACATTGGCTCGCATATTGTCGTTGGTGAAGGATGCTGCAGAGCGCAAAGCGCCCACCGAGCTGTTTATCCGCAAGTTTGCACGCATCTACACGCCGATAGTCATAGCATGTGCAGTGGCAATAGTGCTGTTGCCGGCGCTATTTGCTCAATTTATGAACTTTGATTATGCGTTTACCGATTGGCTATACCGTGGTCTGGTATTTCTTGTGATATCGTGCCCATGCGCCTTGGTTATCAGTGTGCCGTTAGGCTATTTTGCCGGCATCGGTGCAGCGTCAAAGTTGGGTATACTCTTTAAAGGCAGCAACTACTTAGACGCAATAACAAAAATAGATGCCATAGCTTTTGACAAGACAGGAACACTCACAAAAGGAAAATTTGAAGTCTACAAAGCCGAAATTGCAGACGACGTTAATAAAGCGCAGTTTCTCGACTTTGTGATGAGCGTAGAAGCGAAGAGCACCCACCCTATTGCTCAGGCAGTTGTAGCTTTCGCTACAACTAATGGAGCCAAGCTGATTGAGGTCGTTAAGATGAACGAAATTTCGGGCCACGGTGTATCTGCCGTAATCGGTGAGCGTCACCTGCTCGTGGGCAATGCACGATTGATGGCTGCAGAGGACATTGACGTGCCACAATGGGTTAACGAAAGCGTAGCCACAGTGGTGTTGTGCGCTATCGACAAAAAATATGCAGGAGCGCTGTTGCTCGCCGATACGCTGAAGGATGACGCGGCTCAAACTATTGACGACCTCAAGAAAGAAGGAATATACGACATACATCTGCTGTCGGGCGATAAGCGCGAGATAGTTGCAGAATTTGCGAATAAGCTTGGCATCAGTCATGCGCAAGCCGAATTGCTACCCGAAGACAAGGCCGAATACATCACAAAACTGATGAAAGGCGAGGGCAAGTCGGTGGCGTTTGTCGGCGACGGCATGAACGATGCTCCGGTGTTGGCATTGAGCGATGTGGGTATAGCCATGGGAGGTCTTGGCAGCGATGCCGCAATAGAGAGCGCTGATGTTGTGATACAAAACGATATGCCATCGAGAGTAGCCACAGCCGTCAGAATTGGCAAATACACGTCGAAAATAGTGCGCCAAAACATCGCCGGTGCTATTGGAGTGAAGGTTATCATCCTAATCGCCGGAGCTATCGGCTATGCTTCGCTGTGGGGCGCAGTGTTTGCCGATGTTGGTGTGGCACTTATAGCCGTGGGCAACTCAATGCGCGTGCTTTACAAAAAGTAATACTTAATCAAACGCAATATCGGCAGATGTGTAGTTGTCGCACGCCGTCACAACATAGTTGAGTTGAGAGCGGTCGAGATACACGTCGTAGACATACATGTAGTTGCGCATCAGATTGAAAGCCGTGCCGTTGTCGGTAAAAGACACGGTGTGCTCTTTGTTGCAGTCGGCCATACGTATTGTCAATGCCGAGGCGCCATCGTTGACATTATCGTAGCCCGGGATATAAATCAAAAAGCGATTATCGCCGAGATCTTTAAACGGCAAATTGGTGAGCGTTTGTCTGCCTTTATTGTAGCGCGAGCTGGTTTTGCCGGGGATATTGAGGTTGTCGGTTGACGACGGATTGAGGGTTTCGGTGCCTGAGTCGTTGTATATGCCGCACGGACCGCTCATGCCAACATTGAGACAGCGTGTAAGAGTCACGCTCTCAATATCATCACCTGCAGTGCTTTGCACCAATATCTTTGCCATGGCACGGATAAGCGAGATAGAGCCGATATTTATTTCTGAACGGCCTGCAAAATCAGAGGTGGGATATTTTTTCACGCCATACATGGGAATGGGTGTTTCAGCCGGGTCGTAATACATTGCCTCGGTAGTGCCGTAATTGTATGGGAAATCAGCGCCGTTTGAAGCATTCATCACAAATATGGTGGAATTGGTTACGGGTGTACTCTGCCAGTTGGCAGTGACAACTACGCGGAAATTGGTTGTAGTTGGCAATGCATCGGTTGTGCAACATACGCGATAGGTGCTGCTGTCAATACGTTTCACCGTACAAACATCAAGTTCCTTTTTCATCATGCCGCCGAACTGGGAGTATTGACTTTCGTCGCAGAAGTAGACATGAAGCTTACTCGGATCAACAAAGTTCTCCTCGTAGGTGCCGACTCCCGACAAATCGCTGACGTCAGCGCCTGTGCGTGACAACGCACCTCCGGTTTGTAGGTTGAGAGTCACGGTAATCAAATCGTCATCCATATCGTCAACAATATCGGAAATAGCTTTGTTTTCGCAAGAAGACATTCCAAATATCGCACAAGTAGATAGACCAATTAACAAATTATGCTTTAGAGCATTTAAAACAAACATTATTTCGACCTTTCTTGTATAAAATAGAGTAATCTAAATTCATAGGTCAAATTATATATTTCACTAATTTGGCTTGTGAGCACTTACAATATTATAACAAGAAAGGGCAAAAAAGGTTCAATTTATAATCATGCTCGACACTGCATAGCTGTTAACGGTTGATGGCACAGCGAGATACGTGCAGTGCACAATGTAGTATTTATTGCGCACCAAATCGGCAATTTGTTGGTTTGGCTTTTGGTCGGCAATGCCGTTGAGATAGGTATAGTAGAATGACATGCCGTCAACGTATTTTATGAACGGCGACATATCGCTGCCGAAATATCCACCGAGACCGGCACGTGTGGCACGCTCAATGAGTTGGCATGCGCCTTGATAGGTGAAGAAATAATAGTCGTCGCCAAGCTGCAGAGCGTAATATGTGGCGAGACCTGCTGACGGATTTTCAGACTCGGCGATGATGTATCGGCGGGCAGCATCTTCGGCAGCACCTGCAAAGTCTTGCGGCTGTCGATGCAATGGCAAACTTTCGTCGCCAAAGCAATAAGGCGTATATATCCACATATTAGCCAGACGTTGCGACACCGTCATATCGGAAGTCTGCACAAAGGCATTGTTAGTCTCCATGCAGTCTTTGCCGATAATCATTGCGGGGATGTATTGCGACTCAATGTCGATTGTAGTAGCGATGAGGCGCGGGCCCACAAACCAATTGTTGCGGCGGCTGAGAATTGCGTCGTAGTCGGGAAGCGCGCTCCAGTTGTTGTCGAGCGTATTCTCAAGGCAGTACAATCCGGTGGTATATCGGTTGTCAGAATTGTTGTCGGCGGGCATGCGATTGATATCGTATTTCAGCGCCGGCATAGACGTCGTTTCCGAGAAGGAGCTATTTAACGTAGAGCAGTAGGTGAAGTCGTCGGCAAAGTCAGAAGCATACGTCCATCCCCCACCCGATTTGTTGGCAACGAGCTGGTTAGCCACCTCGTAATTGGGGTCGACAACCGACGAGCCGTCGGCAGTTGTGTGGCGATAGAAATATGTGGTGCGGTTGGTTGTGCCAAGTTTGAAGCGCACAGACGAAAGTTTCATCCAGCCACTGTAGTAGTCTTTATATTGCGCGGGAATATTAGCTTTGAGCACGACATAATCGTCGTCGGTTGCGTCGCAAGTGAGCAATACCTTCGACAACATACTCTCGAGGGTGAAGACTCCGGTATAGGGGTTTTCGCGCGAGCCGATAACATTGCTTATGCGCGACTGAGCATCGTCTTCGTCATAGCTCACCAATATCGTAGTGCGCTCGGCGCCGAACATTGCAACAGCTCCGGTCTCGTCGTCGATAAATTGGCGCACAACGTTGTAGTAGTCGTCGCTGCTCTGTTTTCCGACAGCGTGGAACACGCCGCCGGCAGCGCATTGTTTGATTAGCTCAGACGAAAGATTAGCAGCGGCGTAGACGTGTTTGGGACCGCGCGACACAGTCAGCGAGAAACTGAGGTCAACGGCATATTCGCCGAGATTTTTATTGTACTTTACAGAGTTGTCGCTGACCGGAAGAGTGCTGTAATCACAGTCGGTCCAGTCATCGATGTCGGTGGCCGGATCGTAGTCTACAATAAAAATTGTAACATCATTTAGAGCTTGTTCGTCAACGATATTTCCACGGAAGTCGGTTGTTGGTAAGCCGGGAATTGCACGGGAATTAGGTTTAATGTCAGATGGAATAGCAATTGTGATGTTAAAATAGATATCGGTCTGCGAGACTTCGGCCGCTTGCCCCTGGCCCACATCATCGTCTTTAGGGATTAAATCTTTTTCAGAACATGCGATGAATAGTAGAGCCAAGGGTATTAATGCCGATAAATATGCGAATTTTTTGCTTTTCACTCAAGTATTGGTTCTTGTATTCGTAAAATCCATTTGTTAATAGCGAGCGTAGCGCAGTAGTAGACAGGTTCATCATTTACAGATGACGGGCCATCACCATCGTTGCTCGGAGTCAAGAAAAACGTTATATTGAACAGGTCTTCCGTATCTAAGTAGACTTGGCTTGTCATGGTGGTGCTGGCAGCATCACTACGGAAAGCTCTGAGGATATAATCGTTAAGGTTTATTTTCAGAATGTTGTGTCCGGTATTCTTGTAGAAAATTTGGAGATAAGCATCTTTTTCGGTGGTGAGACGCAGAGAGTTGAGTTCGCCACGCACCAAGTGCAACTGACCAAGCTCGTCGGTAGGAGCCAAGTCTGAGGCAAGAGAGCCTTCGATGACATCGTCGCGGCAAACAAAGTTGTTGTAGGTGATTTGCTTGCCGGGGATAAGGCTATTGTCTTGAGCCATAGAGCCGTTTTCGGCAGTGATGCGGAAGGCAAAGTCGTCAGGATTAAGGATAGAGCCGTCAGTGGTGCAAAGGAAGATAACAAAGTTGTTTGTATCTTTGACCATGGGCACGGTGACGCGTGTTAGGCTGAGATTTTCAACGGCGATGTCGTTGACAGCGCCGTGCCACAGAGGTTTAAAACTGCGGTCGGTAGAATTGTCGTTGTATGTGTTGAGCGACACAGCGGCTTCGCGCTCGATGTAGTTTACAGAGTCAGAGAGGCCGTTCCAGACCACGAGGCGATAGTTTCCGACGGGAAGATTAGTGGTGACACAATAGTTGTTCGCAGCGAGCTGCTCGCCGTTAACATCAATCACAGAGACCTGCACATCGTTGCTATCGTAGATAAATATACGAACGTCAGACACTTCGGCTTCGAAGCTCGAACGTGCAGCATATTTAGGTTCGAGCTGAATGATCATGCCCTCGGGGCACTCACTCTCATCGTCGTGCACGAGCGAGTTGCACGAAGAGGAGCTCAATGCTGCTGCTATAGCAAGAAAGCTAAGCGTATGTCGAAAAATCTTATTCATAACAAAATTTCAATTATATTTTGTGTAATCAATATCGTGATTTTTAAAAGTGCTGTCGTTTTATATATTAGTCACCGATGCCGAGGCTTGAGCTCGTGGGGCTGAGAGTTGAGAGAGTAGATCCGGCGCTGATATAGCTTTGTTGCTGCTCCACATCTTTCAGCATATCGGTAGTGGTGAGGGCGTTGATTTCGTCATCGGTGTACGGCGGCAGTGCAACCTTGTTGATGGTAATATCGTAAGAGTTGTTGCGCACTACCGAATATTCCATCACACCCATCGAAGTGCCGGAGCCATCGTCTTTGTGCTTGATATAGTAAATATAGTATCCGAAACCATACGTAAACTTTCTGACGCCGTAAGTTTTGTAATTATACTTAGTTATATAAGATGCTATAGAACTTGCTTTATAGTAGAAATATCCGTTGTAATAATACAGAGAGCACTGATATTTATTATTTCCAAGATATTTGTATTCGTCAGCATAATAACCTACATTGCTCGAGTCTTTGATAAGCGAAGAATTAATCAGCAATTGGCCGCGGAGGATAACGGCTGTGCAGTTGCCGCGGTTTTGGGCAGAAGCTTCACATACGTTTTCAGGATACATGCCAATGGCACCGTCGGTAGTCTCATCCCACACTTCAAAGCCGTTAGCACTTTCATCCCATGTTAGCCAATCGAATAATTGTCTGTAGTAGTTTGGATAGCTATAATATTTTGAACTTGGCACCACAACCAAAGGAGTATCGTTGCTGGCATAGCAGCCTGAGACCTTTGTTTGCTCGGTAGTATATGGAGTGACCACATACGAACCGCCGCTGTTAACTGGCTGAGACCAAGCACGTCCTGAAGGGAACGATATGGTGTAGGTCGAAGACGAAGACGTGTTGATATTGCCAATGTGGCGGAAAGTGTAGAAGCCCGGCGGAACGTTCAACACTTCGCGGCTCACAATATCAATGGTACCTAACGTCTCAGAGTAGTTTGTATCTTTATAGAGAGTGAAAACTTTATCAGTGTTTTTGAAAGTGATGCGCGCCAACGAGCGTTCAACTTGGAGAGTGAATTGGCAAGGCGATGACTTGTAGAGGTTTTCGCGCTTAGGCGTAATCTCTTTATACATCACACCCTGATAGTCGCGGCTCGACATCGGCACATTGTTTTTATAGCCTCCATCAGCGTAGATGCTTGCCATTGACTGTTTTGAGCCGAGAAATTCGTCGAGAGTAGAGAATGAATAGTCAGTTGTATAGTCATCAAATTTCATGAGGCGGTGGTTGCATAGAGCCAAAACCTTGTAAGTTTTGTTTAGCTCAAGCTGCGGCACTTGTATCGGGCCGACGCGGTAAGCAACACCAAGTTTGGTGTCTTCGTCAGAACCGTTTTCGATATTCTCGCCTGTGATTGAGGAGTTAATCTCACCTTTAGAACTATCAAAAGCGAGATAGTAGACCGGCGAGGTAGATGTGCCAAAATTGACCACTTTATCGTTAGAGTCGAAGAAATAGAGATAAATCTTGTTGACTTTGCTTTCACCGGCAATACCGGCGCTATAATTTTCGCTGCTCTCGGTTTCGTTTTCGGCGCGCGAAACGGCGGCTGTCGGCACTTGAACAGTCATTGCCAAGTATACCCCGCTACCATTGCTACCGGAGCCATCGGGATTGATGATATCCTCCGATTCGCAAGCCACAAGCCCAAGGCTCAATGCCACGGATGCAGCCAGTGCACTCAGATATTTACGGGTTATAAATTTCATAACTTATATAGATATATAAAGTTGAGTTGAATAGATGTTTTATTTTATGTATTTACTTTTTGCCTAAGTCGGTGGTTTGCGGGCGACAGATCCACGGGCGTACAATCAGAGTTGCCTCGATGTAGGCTTCAGTATTTTCGGGTTCGGGTTTTTCCTCTTCTTCAATCGGCTCGGTGGGGTCGATATCGGGATTGGTGAGGTCGTCGTCACTATAAGCCGGAGCGTAAACCTTGTTAATCCTGATATCGTAAGAGTTGTTTCGAACTATAGCATACTCCATACGCCCCATCTCGGTGTTGTTACCGTTATCGGCGTGTTTGATGTAGTAGAAGTAGTAGCCATAGTGGTTAACGAAGCGTTTGATGCCATATTTAGATTGGCAGTTAGACGGGGTTGCAGTTGTACTGTTCTTTTCATAAGAAGCAACATCGGTAACATTTGCAAAGTCTGAATCTTTATAAGCAAAGATTACACCTGTCAGATTTGCATAGAATTTACCTTTATAGTAGTACAAGTCGGGATAATCTGTATAAGTATTTTCATACGCTGTAGACGAATTGCTCCAATACGGATTATACGGCAACTCAGTATTATATCCTATAGTGCTTGTAACCTTCGTGCTTGTCGATCCTGTGTCATATTTAATGAACGCTATAGCCTTTGTGGGGCGGAGCTCAGCTTTAAACATCAGGCAAGTGGCATTGCCACGGCGTTGAGCATCAACAGCCATAACATTTTCGGGGATATATCCTATAGTTGAAGGCGTCGATGAGTATGTTGCAGCTTTGAGACCGGCATTATCATCCCAATTCACCCAATCGAGGAATGAGCGATAGCCTTTGTTGTAATACCAATAGCTCATAGCGGTATTAACAAGCATTGGAGAGTCGTTGTCGGCAAAATAGCCTGCCGAGTTTTGAGTTGCCGAGCTGGGAGTGAGAACGAATGGACGACCTGAAGACTCGCTGACAGTGCCAAAACGAGATAAATCATTCTCCTTATATGTAGCGGTATAGCTATCAGCAGAACCTTCAATTTTGCCTACATGACGGAAAGTATACCACTTGGCGGGGTTGTTCAACAGCTCCTTATATTGCAATACAACAGTGCCCAAAGATGTTGACGTGTTGTCTTTGTCGTACATTGTGAACGAAGTGGTTGTGTTGCAATAGCGCACACGAGCCAATTCGCGCTCAACATAGAGGGTAATCTTAGCAGGATTGCTATATGTGTTGCTCGAAGTTACACTTACAGTTTGATAGACTGTGCCGTTCCAGCTGCGGCTCGACATCGGTATGCCATAAGTAGTAAAGCCTTTGAACACATCGTCAGTGCCGGTTTTAACGTAACGCGGGCTTACGGTGTGAGTTATATCCAAAAATTCATCTAATGTTGTGAACGTTTGAGTAGAGAAAGTTGTGACGTCGTTGCACAGAGCGCAAACAATATATTCGCCCGAGGTGATTTGCTGCGGAGTTGTGCTCTTATATTGCACGGCATAAGATGTGGTTGTGTGGTCTTCACCACCGGGATATTCTTCGTCAGCTACGTTATAGGTGGTAGCAGTTCCAACCGGCACTTCCTTGAACTTATCATCGCCAAACTTCACGACTTCATACTTACCACTGGCGCTATTTTTCTTAAAGAAATATAGGTGGAGGTTGTTAATTGCATATTCAGCAGCTACGCCTCTATCATAATCTTCGGTATTTTCGATATCATCGTCTTCTTCGCTGCGCGAACCATCAGTTTGCGGCATAACTATATTGACCGAGAAATAAGGGTCGGTGCCGTCGGCTGTTTTGCCGTACTCCGGGAGGTCGTTAGCCGAGCACGCCGAGAAAGCCGGGCCCATTGCCGATGCGGTAATGGCAGCTCCTATCGAATGTAGTATATACTTTTTCATATATGTAGTATTTTTCTTTATTTTCAGCTTTGGGTTTTCACTTTGAGAGTAAAAGGGATGTTATTTTAAGTCGCCGCCTTGTTCGCGGATTATCCATGGACGCACGGTGAGAACGATGTCGATGTAGTCATCATCTTCATATTCTTCAACAGGGTCGGTAGGATCTATATTTGGGAGATCGTCGTCGGTGAGAGGGGGCACAGCCACCTTTAGGACAGACAAATCGTAAGAGTTGTTGCGCACAATAGAGAACTCCATTGGGCCCATTTTGTGGTTGTTTTCATTGTCGTAGTGACGAATGAAGTAGAGGAAATAGCCGTAGCCGTTGAGATATCGTTTCACGCCATAGTTGACGTAGTTTGTCTCATCGAGGTCGGCAAAGCCGGCAGCATATTTTAATTCTTCAAGATTGTTGTAGAAAACGCCGTCATAGTAATAGTACGTGTTGTCGGTCAATTTAGAGACGCCAACAGTTTTTTTAGGCATAAGTTGGGCACGGATGAGCACGCCTGTCACTTGACCCTTGACTTGCGCATTAGTGTGCATAGAGTTTTCGGGCAGATAAGTGAGCAATGCGCCGTAATTATCATCAATCTGCGGATAAGATGGGATTGCATCGGCAGAAGTCCATGACGGATGCCAAGTTGTGATGTTGCAAAGCCAGCGATTGTATATCGACGAGGCTTTTGAGGCACGTGAGTTTTTGTTTTTTGTGTACGGGTCAATAACGAAAGGCGTGGTGCCTGAGATGTTTATTTGACCGAGACGAGAGTCGTCGGCAGGCATATTGGGTGCGAAAGTTGATGCACTGATATCACCTACGTGACGGAAAGTGTACCAATTGGTGAGGGTATTGAATACAACTATGCCGGTTAAGTTCACATAGCCTAACTCTTTATCGCTTGTGAGACTCTCGTAGAGTGTAAAACCTATACGATTGTCAACATAAGCTATGCGAGCCAGAGAGCGCTCAACATAGACGGTGAGGCTGACAGGATTGCTCTCTGTGTTGTATTCGTGCACTTGGAATTTTGTGTAAGCATTACCCTTAGAGTCGCGGCTCGACATTGGCATGCCGAGAGTTTGGTAGTCGCCGGTAAGCTCAGAGTCGATAAACTGGTCGAGGGTAGTGTATTTGGTAGTGACGGGGATGTTGCAAAGCACGTATAGATAGTAGTCCTGATTGAGCTGCAGGTTAACATCGAGGCGATGCAGACCCGTTGTGTAGCGAGGTGACAACTTGAGTGAAGATCCGGTTGGCAATTCTTCAGACTCATCGTAACCTTTGATGTATTTCACTTCGTATTCGGCATAAAGTTTGCCGTCGCTGAGAGTCACCGGCTTCTTGTCTTTATCGAAGAAGTATAGGTAGACTTTGTTGATTTTATTTTCGTAGTCGGTGCCGTAGGCATAGTTTTCGCTGCTCTCTGCCCCATTTTCGGCTCGCGACGTGGTACCGTCGGCTGACATCGGGATATTCAGCTCGAAATACGAACCGCTATTGTCGTCGGGTTCGACGGGTTGCGGGTCATCTTGCGAGGAACAAGCGGTGAAGCTGATAGCCAGTGCGAAAGCTGAAATAAAAGCCAATATCGATTGTCGTAAGTTGTAGATCATGACAAAATCGTAGATATTAATAAAAAGTGTGTGGGGGTTAAGAGGGCACGTTGTCGTTAGCCCGGAAAGAAAAGTAAAATTTTCAAGATTTAAAAACCGGTGGCGCGAAGCCCGGGCAGAGCTCAAGGCTCCGCGCATCGGTTGATTATAGAGTTAGGTTATTGCGATAGGATATCGCTTAGTCGGTATTAATGGCCGAGAGGCATTGTGTTTTCACGAACTATCCAAGGACGAACGAGGACGTCAACGTGCATGTAAACCTTAGCACTTTCGTCGGGGTCATCGGGATCGGGGGTGTCAGGATCGGGATCGGGATTGGGATCGGGATCGGGATCATTAGGATCGGGACCTGCGGGAAGGTCGTTGTACGGAGACATTGCAATCTTACCAACAGAGAGTTCATAAGAGTTGTTACGAACGATAGCGAACTCCATTATACCCATTTCGGTGTAATCTTTGTTGTTGTCGTGACGAATGTAGTATTCGTAGTAACCGATACCGCCATGGAAATATTTGATGCCAAAACTGCCCATATTTGCTGTGCTCAACTCATCTTGGCTATCAATATTAATAGCGTCGAGTGTAGAATAGAATTGGCCTCTGTAGTAGAACAAGTCTTGACCGGGTTTGTAAGTAGTCGTTGTACCTTTCTTATCTGTGATAAGTTTGCTACCGGGGTTGAGTTGAGCAACAAAGATAATGCCTGTAGTTTGACCTTTTCTTTGAGCATCTTTAACCATAGTGTTTTCGGCTACATATTCAATGCTGTTAGGAGTACCGTCAGCTGATGCAGCTGAAAGAGAAGTAAAGCCTGAGCCTGCGAATTGGCTTGTAGCAGCCTTGCCGGCATTCATTGAATGAACTTCTCCAAGCGGGTTGAGGAAGTCTGTGAAGAGATCACCATCTACAGTCTTTTCGTTAGAATTCGGTTCGATGACGTAACGGTCAGTATCAGTGATAGAACCATAGCAGAGAGCCATACCGTTTGTTACTGTAGTAGCGCCCGCATCGGGAGTGAGGCCTTCACTTGTAACAGAACCTACGTGACGATAAGTGTAGAATTCTTTGCTCTTGTTGATAACTTGATAGCCAAGCAAAGTGACAGTGCCGACTGTAGTTGTAGACTCACTGTTTTCGTAGAGCGGGAACGTGAATGTTTTATCTACGAAAGCGATACGAGCATACGAGCGTTCAACTTCGAAATCGAGTTCGGCAGGATTGCTTTGAGTGTTTGCCTTGGTAGCTTTGAGTTTTTCCCAAACTTCGCCACTTTGACTGCGAGCAGCCATAGGGATGTTACCTACTTCTTTAGATGCGCCGGCAGGAACATAGCTTGCATCGCCAAAGGTCATCTGAGAGTCGAGGAGGTCTTGTTCGTATTCAATAGTTTCGCCATCGGCGTCGCCATAAGGTTTGTTGCAAAGAGCATAAACGTGATACTCAGTGTTAGCATAGAGGTTTATAGGCAATTCGTAAGTAAGAGTTGTCCATTCGGCAGCTTTACTGTTAGCATTAGTGCTGACTTCTTCAGTAGAGCTGGTAGTGCTTGTGCGCTGAACGCTATATTCAGCGTAATACTTAGCAGTGCCGTTCGTAGAAGTTTTAACTTTCACGATTTTGCCTGATTCAGCATCAAAGAAGTACAAGTAAACTTTGTTCACATTGTATTCAAGGTCTTTGCCAAGTACGTATGTACCTGAAGACTCGGCATTGGCAGCGTCGCGAGAGTCTCCTGGAGTAGCCATACGGAATGACATTCTGATGTAGGAACCTGTTCCGAGGGTTTGTTCGGATGTGGGATCGGGTACATCTTCGTTAGAGCAAGCTGCGAAGCCTAATGCTAAGGCAGCTGCAATTGAAAATGATAAAAACTTTTTCATGTTAGTCTTAATAAAAAGTTTAACAATAATTATTTAACTTGGTGTTTTGGGTTTCTATAGTAGATAGAGCAATCCGATGGCCGTCCGGAACTGTGACGGGTGTTAGTCCGGATTGCAAGAGTGAGATTAAGATTGTGTGGAATGTGCGAGATGCGGGGAGAGCAACAAACGTTTATTTTTTGTCGTACCACACGTCAATGTAGCAAGCGCTGCGCAATTGCGGGTAGAGCACATCGAGCACGCTACGGTATGTGCGACCGCCGTTAAGCGCTTTGAGGCGATCTTTGCGTTGAGCTTCGGGCACGTTGTCGATGATGTTGAGCACTTGATCTTTGCCCACCATGTCGCTTTCGACCACGAGTTTGCGCAAGCCATACCAATCTTCGCCACCGGAACGGGCTGCGACCTTGTCGGCGGTGAGACGCGGTTCTTTGTTCAGGATATAAGTTTTGAGAGCTTCGGCACGTTTTTGGCCCAACTCAACGTTGTGGTCGTAGTCGCCTTCGGGCGAAGCATAACCTGCGATATCGACGTGCGACACTTTGATAGAGTCAGATTTGAAAATCAAGTCGATAGCAGAGAGGATGCTTGTGAGGTGCTCGCTGTTTTGCGAATAGCTCTCATCAAGGACAAAGTTATCCAAACGGTAGCGCACCGGCATATGAGTGCCTGATGAAGGTTGACCTTCGCGGTGCACGAATGGATACATCTCTTCAATAGTAGGAGCGGCGATATTGCGCTCTTTAACATAAACAGTATCTGTGTTGTAGGTCACGGTGTTTACGCCGGGCAAAACGACGGTGCGCACTTCGCGCTCTTTTGATTTGCCAAAGGTGTAAGCAAGGTTAACGGCCAAGCGCGTCGGTGCAAAGAAAGTTTTGCTTTTGTTGCCATGGTTTTTGCCACAGGTGCGACATTCATATTGGTCGTACTTTGTGTAGACAACGCCTAAGCCGAGTAGAGCTTCGATGCTCCAGTGGTGGTTGAGGGCCCAGTGATAGCCGTAAGTCACGCCGGCACGCACGTGCCAACCTTCGTAGCGGAAATCTTTTTTGAAGCCCCAGAAAGGCACTTTAATGCCGGCAACATTATATTCGCCGCCTCCAACATGAACGCCAAAGAAGTGGCCGTTCATCGACTCGCGGAGCCAATATCGGGCTTCGAGAGTGCCTTGGTAGTGTTTCCATTTTTTGTTGTCGGAAAAAGTGAAGGGGTTGACAGATCCGGCAAGTTCTAATGACCATTTGGGAGCAAGAGTAACCTCTGCGCCTAAATTGGGAGTAGTCATTGCCCACTCAAGGATATTAGTTTTTAGAGCAAAGACTGCGCGCTTGTGCTGAGGCACTGTGTCGCGTAATGCAGCAGCCAGGTCGCTATTTACATAAGCGTCTGATCTTTGAGCTTGAATTGGATTTGACCAACCAATAAGTGTTACGAACAGTAACACTGCAGCTTTCATCTTGTATTTAAGAGTACGGTACATTGTTATAAAAATTAACAAGTATGTGTGTTTTACATTCTACTTCTGGAAATCGTTTCTACATTTATTAACAAAAATAATGTAGGAAATGTTTTCAGATCTATTTAGAAGTTATCATTTCAATTGTGTGTTTTCAACTATGCGAAGCTAAAGGCTTTGATAATTGTTACAGTTCTGTTTCGGAACTGTTGCAAAGGTACTATCGTTATTCATTCCTTACAAATTATTTATGCTAATATTTGTTAATGTGTATTTATAACATATAACTACAGTCGAAAACCTAAGCTATAAGTAAGGAATGCATGAATGTTAAAAATGAAAGATTTTTAGTGGGTAGCCTTATACCACTCCGTTTGACTGTAGGAATCGGCACGCGAGTTGGTGCTTTGATCGGAAGTTGTGATGCCGGAGAATGTTGAAATAGAGAGAGGGCCTTGAGCGGCTGTGTAGTATAGGCGCGTGTGTTGACGGTGCGGCACTGTGCGGTCGAGCTGGTCAACAAATTTGTTATATAAATATGTGTTGTTGCATTTTTTGCGCATCATATCGCCCAAGTCGTAGAATATTGTGGGGGTGTAGCCGTCCATCTTTTGCACGGTGCTGAGGTCGATATACGAGTTGCTGCCGTATAGATTTATCTCGCGCACCACGGCGGCAAGGTCATCAAGCTGCGAACAATCGGTCACGGCAATTGTGCCATAGGGCTGCTCATAGTATGAATAGAAGTTGTAGAATGATTTCGCCACATTATAATAGTCGGGAGTGCCGAGCAGATATTTGCCGCAAGATTGATAAGGGAATCCATAGGCCATCACCTCGGTTGGGCAAGCTATAAGATAGTCGGTGACATTGCGCAAGGTGTATGCCACTTCGACCGACGACATGTAGCAGTCGTCGAAAAGTATATACTCCATGCGCATGTTTGCCGAGCTGATGCCGTCGGCAAGCGTGCTTATGTCAATGCGATATTCAGCCGACAATCCGCCGAAAAAGCGGGTGAGCGGAGCTCCGGGCACTTCGTAGTGCAACGGCTCGGCTGAACGCGACTGAGTGTCTAATGCCGACGCCGGTATCCAGCCCATGCCGTGGCAGCCGATGATGAGGCTGTATTTGTCGGCACGCGAAATAGACTGTATGGTGTTGAGCATGCGTGCAATTCCGGCTGCTGTGGTGAATTGTGTGTTTTGGAATTTAATGAGAGTGTCGGCATAGCAATCGTTGTCTTTGTATTTTAGTTCAAGGATGCTTGCAGTGTCGGGCCTTGTTTCGATGCACACAAACACACGCTCGTGGTCTAAGCCCGTATTGGCGATAGCCGAGGCAAAGTCTCTGATATTACCGTCAAAATAGCTCTTGAGGTTCGTGCTCCATGGGAAGAACATAATCACGGAGCGGTCGGCTGTTTGTGTAAGTTCTTCAATCTTATCATATTCACACGAACAGCAAAAAATGAGCAAGAAGACTAAGTAAAGTGCCTTTTTCATAAAGCGTGTGTTTTAATCACGCCGCAAATGTAATAAATTTTCAATCAAAATGCAACACTATCTCATTAATAAATAAACATTTAATTCAATATTAACACACAAGATATGGCAGATATGCACAATTTTTTGTAAATTTGCGCCGCTCAATACAAAACAGCATAAGATAAAGAATGAACGTACTAAAATTTGGAGGCACATCTGTAGGCTCGGCCGAGCGCATCAAAAATGTAGCCTCATTGGTATCATCTCGCGGAAAGAATGTGGTTGTGCTCTCGGCAATGTCGGGCACAACAAACACGTTGGTTGAGATCTGCGATTACTTATACAAGAAAAATCAAGCCGGTGCACGCGACGTTATCAATGCACTCGAATTGAAATATAAGGGCGTGATAGCCGAACTGTTCGGCGGCGACAAAATCAGCGCCGGCACACGACGCGGAGCTATAGACAGTGCCGCAATAAATGCAGCACGCGTTGATGCGTCTGAAAAAGTGGCGCGCTGCTTTGCATATATCCGTTCGCTTGTGGGTGTTGACTTCACCGAGGTTGACGAGAAAGAAATTCTTGCCCAGGGCGAACTGATGTCGACAGCTATAATGAATGCATATCTGCAGTCGACGGGCGTACGTTCGGTGCTGCTTCCGGCACTCAAATTTATGCGTACCGACGAGAACGGCGAGCCCGATATGAAATATATCACCGTGCGTCTAAAGCGACTCATCGACATGAACCGCAATGCCGACCTCTATCTCACACAAGGCTACATCTGCCGCAATGAGTATGGCGAGGTTGACAACTTGCAACGCGGCGGCAGCGACTACACAGCATCAATCATCGGAGCTGCTCTTGAGCTCGACGAAATAGAAATATGGACAGATATTGACGGCATGCACAACAACGACCCGCGATTTGTTGAAAAGACAAGTCCGGTGAGCGAGTTGCACTTTGAAGAGGCAGCCGAATTGGCGTACTTCGGAGCAAAAATATTGCATCCGGCATGCGTTCTCCCCGCTCGCACACACAACATCCCAGTGCGCCTGCTCAACACTATGGAGCCCGACAAACCCGGCACCGTCATACACAACACACCGTCAACAAAGACCATCAAAGCCGTAGCGGCTAAAGACAATATCACAACAATAAATATCAAGTCGGGACGCATGTTCCTCGCCTACAGTTTCTTGCACAAAGTGTTTGAGACATTTGAGAAACATCGCATAGCAATCGACATGATTGCCACAAGCGAGGTTGGCGTGAGCGTGTGCATAGACCGCGACAAGCTTGTTGATGCACTCATCGGCGATCTCAAAGAGTTTGGCACAGTGACCGTAGACCACGACATGGTTATCATCTGTGTGGTTGGCGACCTTGAGTGGCACAACGGCGGCTTTGAGGCTAAAGCTATCGAGGCTCTCGGCGACATACCTCTGCGCATGATATCGTATGGCGGCTCAAACTACAATATAGCCGTTGTTGTGCGCAAAGACGACAAAGTGACAGCGCTCAACCGACTCAGCGACAAGCTATTCAACAACAAATAACTTTCGAATGACTAACAACCTCACTCCCGGCATGTTTGCTAACGTTGACACGCCGGTATATCACTACAACCTATCCTTATTGCGCGAAACCTTGCAAGCCGTGAAGGCTGCGAGCCAAGGCCGCAGCGACTTCAACGTGCACTATGCGGTGAAAGCCAACACTTGCGCCGAAATTTTGCGCGAGGTGGCGAAGGCCGGATTTGGTGCCGACACCGTGAGCATGGGCGAGATAAAGGCTGCTGTTGATTGTGGCTTTGCTCCCGAAAAGATTGTTTTTGCCGGGGTAGGCAAAACCGACAAAGAGATTGAATATGCACTGAGCATCGGCATCGGCTGCTTCAATGTGGAGTCGCTGCCCGAGCTTGAAGTTATATCGGAGATAGCGGCAAAACATGGCCGAGTTGCCAATGTTGCATTGCGCGTAAATCCGAATATCGACGCACACACTCACCACTATATCACCACCGGCTTGGCAGAAAACAAGTTTGGCATTAGTTTGGAGATGCTCGACAATGTTATCGAACGAACTTATGCACTCCCGGCAGTGCGCTTGGTTGGTTTGCACTTCCACATCGGCAGCCAAATCACCATCACTCAGCCATACGAAATACTTTGCAACCGCATAAACATGTTGCTTGCCAAATTTGCGGCGCGCGGCATACGCTTCAAGTCAATCAATGTTGGCGGCGGCCTTGGCATAGACTACGACAATCCTACGGCAAACCCAATACCCGACTTTGCAGCATACTTTGGCACATTCAGCCGACTGATGCCACAGCGCGAAGGTCGCAAGATACACTTTGAGCTCGGCCGCGCCATCGTGGCTCAATGCGGCACACTCATCACCCGCGCTCTCTACGTTAAGAAAGGCCTTAACAAGAAATTTGCGATAGTTGATGCGGGAATGACCGAACTTATACGTCCGGCACTCTATCAAGCATATCACCAAATAGCCAATCTCAGCGGCGAGGCCGAAGGTCGCAAGCCCGGCAAATATGACGTTGTGGGCCCGATATGCGAAAGCTCGGATGTGTTTGGCGAAGACATAGAGCTGCCCGAAGTGAAACGTGGCGACATTCTTGCCATACGCTCAGCCGGAGCCTACGGCGAAATCATGTCGTCGCACTACAATTGCCGCACCCTCAATCCGTCGATATTTGCCGAATAATCGGCACATACGCCATACAAAGAAGCTCGCTGCAAATCAGCGGGCTTTTTTAATGCGAAAAAATAGCGAAAAATTGCCGCAAATATTGAATTTTCTGTGTACATTTGCACATAAATAGACAACAACCACATAAAGAGACTAAGTTGACAAATATAATAAAACTCGCTGCGAAATGTGCTCAGGCTGTATTCATTGCTGCATTTATGACTGCAGGGCACAGTGCGCAAGCGCAAATTAATACCGAACAAGTGATAAACGTGGGCCGCAATGCTATGTATTTTGAGGACTACGTGTTATCAATACAATATTTCAATCAGGCGATAGCGGCCAAACCATACTTGGCACGCCCGTATTTTTATCGTTCAATTGCAAAGCTCAACCTTGATGACTATCGCGGAGCAGAAGAAGATGCTTCGAAAGCTATAGAACTAAATCCGTTTATCACTGACGCGTGGGAAGTGCGCGGTGTGGCTCGCCAAAACCTTGGCAATGAGCGTGGCGCTATCGACGACTATAAGCACGCGCTGTCGCTTGTGCCCTACAACCGTCAGCTGATGTTTAACATGGCAGTGGCTCAAACAGGCATCGAAGACTATGCAGCTGCCGACTCTACCTTCACCGAACTGCTAAACCGCTATCCCGGTTATGGCAACGGATATCTTGGACGAGCACGTCTATATCTTGCCCGCACCGACACCGTGGCAGCGATTAAGGATATTGACAAAGCGCTTGAGATTGACGGCAACTCGTTTAATGCTCACACTATGCGCGCCGACATAGCCATACATCAGGGCAAAGACAGCTATCCGGAAGCTATCAAACACATGGACGAAGCAATAAAATTGCAACCTCGTGTGGCAGGATTGTATGTGAACCGTGCATTTCTCAAATATAGCAGCGATGACTGGTTTGGTGCTATGAGCGACTACGACTATGCGCTTGAACTGGAGCCGCTCAACAAGCTTGCACTATTCAACCGCGGTTTGCTTGAGATGGAAGTTAATGCAAACGACAAGGCGCTTGCCGACTTCACCAAGGTGCTCAATATGGAGCCTAATGATGTGCGTGCACGCTACAACCGCGCGCTGATATACGGCAATCTGCGACAATTCAACAAGGCAATTGCCGACGTGAATTATGTGATAGAAGCCTTCCCCGACTTTCCCACCGGCTACTATATGCGCAGCGAGCTATATCGCCAAGCCGGCAATCTGAATGCCGCCATCAGCGACCGCGACCGTGCAAAAGCTATAGGCCGCAAACTTCGCCCCACCGACGGCAAGGTTGACGGCAAGAGTAAGGTTGAAGAAGAAGATAATCCCGAAGAGTTGGCTCGCCGCGAATTTGCATCGCTGCTCACGGTTGAAGATAACACCGACTTTCGCGAGGAGTATAACAACTCTGCAATACGCGGCAAAGTGCAAGACCGCAACTTCAGCATAGAAATTGAGCCGATGATGGAGCTGACATTCTACTCGTCGCCGTCAGAATTGCGTCAAAACACATATTATATCAAAGAAATAGACGATTTGAACGCTACGCGCTCGCTGCGCTTTGCCGTGCTCGTGTCGAACGCAATACCGCAATTGCAAGATGAAACGTTGATTGACCGCCACTTCAAGTCGATAGAATATTACAACTCGTATATCTCGACGCACACGCCGCGCACAATCGACTATATAGGTCGCGCTCTCGACTTCATCACCATACACGACTACACATCAGCGCTGCGCGACCTTGACCGCGCAATAGCACTCAGCCCCGACTATTCGCCGGCATACATGCTGCGCGCACAGGCATCGGCACGCAAGCTTGAGAGCGCCAACGGCATTGACGAGAATGATACAAAAAATCGCGCCGTGCTTGAGCGCAAAGCTATCGACGAGATTATCGCCGACCTCGACATGACAATCAAGTTGTCGCCTCGCAACGCATTTGCATGGTACAACAAAGGCAATATGTATGTGAAACGCGGCGACTTGGATAAGGCTATCGAGGCATACACTACCGCAATCAGCATAAAATCAGACCTTGCCGAAGCATACTACAACCGCGGTTATCTGTATCTCAAGAACGGCAACCGCCAGGGCGGCATAGCCGATTTGAGCAAAGCCGGCGAGCTTGGCGTGGTTTCTGCCTACAATCTCATGAAACGAATTTCGCAATAACAATCTTAAATAAACATCACTATGTTGACTAATAACGATTTAAACACATTGCAGAACAGAGGTATCACAACCGATACGCTCGACACTCAGCTCAATCGCTTCAAAAGCGGCTTCCCGTATCTGAAACTTGCCGGGTCGGCAACAGTTGGCAACGGCATCCTTGCCCCGGACCACCAATTCGAAGAGAAAGCAGTGGCACGTTGGGACAAATATTTGGCTGACGGTGGCGATGTATGCAAATTTGTGCCTGCTTCGGGCGCAGCATCACGCATGTTTAAAGCTCTCTTTGCCTTTGTCAACGGCGATGAAACAACAGCAAAGCCCGGCTCACCCGTAGCCGAACTCATTGCTCACCTCAATGAATTGCCATTTAAAGGACAACTTGACGACACGCTCGTAAAGACACACGGCAAAACTTCAGACCAACTTGCAGCTGAAGGCCGTCAGAAAGAAATTATCGCTGCCATTGTGGGCGAAAAAGGCATGAACTACGGCAATCTGCCCAAAGGCTTGCTGACATTCCACAAATACGGCGACGACACCACACGCACACCGCTTGAGGAGCAACTTGTTGAAGGCGCTCAAACAGCCGCTACAAACGGCAAAGTGAATGTGCACTTCACCGTATCGGCCAACCACCACAAACTCTTCACCAAGAAGATTGAAGAGGTGCTGCCCGCTATCGAAAAGAAAACCGGCGTGAAATATAACATTTCACTGTCGGAACAAAAACCGTCGACCGACACCGTAGCTGTAAATCCCGACAACACACTCTTCCGCGACGATAACGACAATTTGGTATTCCGTCCGGGCGGCCACGGAGCACTCATCGAAAACCTTGGCGATATCGACGCTACAGTTGTCTTCATCAAAAATATTGACAACGTTGTGCCCGACACTCATCGCGCCGACACTATCAAATATAAGAAGATTATCGCCGGCACACTCATTCTTGCTCACGACAAGATTGAAAAATATCTGAAGCAGCTCAACGCCGGCACTTACAGCGAAGCAGATTTGGCAGAAATGACCGAGTTTGCAGCCAACACACTTTGCATCAAATCCGACGGCCTCCCCACTCTGCCCGCCGACAAAAAAGCTGCATGGTTTAAAGCCAAATTCAACCGTCCGCTGCGCGTGTGCGGCATGGTGCGCAACGAAGGCGAACCCGGCGGCGGCCCGTACATTGCCTACAACCAAGACGGCACAGCATCTCCGCAAATTCTTGAGTCGACACAAATCAACACCAACGACGCCGAGAGCCTTGCAATGATGCAAAATGCAACGCACTTCAACCCGGTAGACCTTGTGTGCTACATCAAAGATATCGACGGCAAACACTTCAATCTTGCCTCACATGTTGACCACAACACCGGCTTCATCAGCGAGAAATCGCTTGCCGGACGCGACCTGCGCGCGCTCGAATTGCCCGGACTGTGGAACGGTGCAATGAGCGATTGGAACACAATCTTTGTTGAAGTGCCCGTATCGACATTCAACCCGGTTAAGACTGTAAACGACCTGTTGCGTCCCATGCACAAAGCATAAACGCCACAGACTATTTAAACACATTAAGCTAATTAATGAATACCGACCAATATATCTTCACCCTGCAAATGCAGGTGCGCGACTATGAGCTTGACTATCAAGGCATAGTCAACAATGCTAACTATTTGCACTATCTTGAGCATACCCGCCACGAGTTTTGTCGCGAGGCTGGCTTGACTTTTGCCGATATGCATCGCCGCGGCATAGACCCGGTGCTGGCAAAAATCGCCGTAGAATACAAGCAACCGCTGCGCAGCGACGAAACATTTATAAGCTGCCTGAACATAGCTCGCAAAGGGCCGAAATTTGTATTCAAACAGGACTTATATAAGGAAGACGGCACCCCCGTGCTGAAGGCCGAGGTATCGGTGGTATGCATAGAGAACGGGCAACTGACGCGCGGTGACGTATTGGCCGAGGTATTTAAAGATTATCTGAAATAGAGAGAAATGCTACGCGACGCTGACGACTATAAATTGGCATTTTCGATGATACGGGGGTTGAATGCGACCACCGCATCACAGCTATTGTCGCGCGTGGGCAGCGAGGAAAACTTTTTTGCAGCAAACGACAATGCCTTGGCGGCAATGACACTGCTGCACAAAAAAGTGCTAAACCGCGAATATCGCGACCAACTGCTGCGCCAAGCCGTGAGCGAGCGTGCATTCACCGACGAAGCAAAAATTGAACGCTGCTACTTCAACGGCAGTAATTATCCACGTAGGCTGAAAGAGTGCAACGATGCGCCGGTGATGCTCTACAAGCTCGGAAATACCGACTTGGATAGCGCACACTTGGTGGCAATCGTTGGCACTCGTCATGCCACGACATACGGTGTAGAGTTCACCTCGCGTCTTGTAGAGGCACTGAGCTCAAAGCTCGACAATCTTGTGATTGTGAGCGGACTGGCATACGGCATAGATGTTGCAGCACATCGTGCAGCGCTGAAGTGCGGAGTGCCCACAGTCGGCGTTATGGCACAACCTCTCAACACCATCTACCCTGCAGACCATCGCGATGTGGCAGCAAAAATGATTAGCGCCGGCGGAGCATTAGTGACAGAATATAACACCGCCGATGCAGTGCACAAAGGCAACTTTTTGGCCCGCAACCGCATTATCGCCGGGCTGTGCGACGCCACGGTGGTTGTGGAGTCGGATTTGCGCGGCGGAGCTATGGCTACGGCACGCATAGCCGGAGCATACAATCGCGAAGTTTTTGCCGTGCCCGGGCGCGTGAGCGACAAATATAGTCACGGCTGCAACCATCTCATAGCCACACAAACCGCCAACCTTCTGGCTAATGCCAACGACATCATTGAAATGCTTGGCTGGAAGTGCAAACCGGTTGAAGGCGACCAGCAGGAGCTAAACTTCACGCTGCCTGCAAATCAAGAAGAAGTGCTCAATCTCATCAAGGAGCACCCCGAATATACAATCAACGATATGATTGTGAAACTCGGCAAAAGCTATGCCGACCTATCAGACTTATTATTTCAGCTCGAAATGGCCGATTTGATTGTGGCTGTGCCGGGTGGCAGATATGCCCACGTTGAAATGTAATAATTTCAATTTTGTGAACTTAATATCAGTTTTAAATGTTTTAATACTTTAAAATCACTAATTCTTATGGCTAAAGTAATTCCATCTTCAGAACTTATAATCAATCCCGACGGGACTGTATTTCATCTACATTTATTGCCTGAACAACTCACTGACCGCGTGATATTGGTTGGTGACCCCGGACGCGTAGATATGGTGGCTTCGTTTTTTGACACCAAGACTTTTGAGGTCAGCTCGCGCGAATTTCACACCATCGGCGGCACATACAACGGCAAACCTATAATGTGTCTGAGCCACGGCATCGGCCCCGACAACATCGACATCGTAATCAATGAGCTTGACGCACTGGCTAATATCGATTTCAAGACTCGCGAAGTGAAAGCCGAACATCGCTCGCTCACTCTCGTGCGCATCGGCACTTCCGGCGCATTGCAGCCCGAATTGTCGCTTGGCACTCCGGTGATTGCACAAAAAGCTATCGGCTTTGACGGTGTGCTCAACTACTATGCAGGCCGCAATGACGTTGCCGACCTCGATTTTGAGCATGCACTCTGCGAGGCTACAGGCTGGAATCCCTTGTGGGCAAAGCCATACGTTGTTGACGCAAACGAGGAATTGGTTGAACGCATAGGCGGCACTGACATGGTGCGCGGCAACACAATCTCTGCAGTAGGTTTCTATGGCCCGCAAGGACGCGAGTTGCGTTTGCCTTTATCAAATCCCGACCTCAACCGTCGACTTGAAGCATTTAAATATAAAGGCCGCAAAGTGACTAACTACGAGATGGAGTCGGCTCCGCTGCAAGGGCTTGGCAAACTTATGGGCCACAAGGCAATGACAGTTTGCTGCATCATCGCCAACCGCTTCAACGAAGAGGCAAATCCCAACTATAAAAACGGTGTTCGCGACTTGGTAAAGACCGTTCTCGAAAGAATTTAATATCAATCTGTAAAAATATATGCCTTAATTGTTTGCAATATACGATATAAATATGTACTTTTGTCGGCAATTGCTAACTAAACATCGCATACTTTTATAAATAACATAAAATTCATTTACAGATGAAAATTCTTCGTAATTTAACAATTGCCGCAATGGCAGCCGCCCTTCTTTTCGGCGAAACATCTTGCAACATGTCAAACACCGCTAAGGGTGGTATCATTGGTGGCACAAGCGGCACCGCTGTGGGCGCAGGCATCGGTGCACTCATCGGCAAAGGTAAAGGTGCAGCTATCGGTGCTGCCGTAGGTGCAGCTGTAGGTACAACTGCAGGTGTGCTCATCGGCAAAAAGATGGACAAACAAAAAGCAGAACTTGCCGCTCAATTGGCAGAACAAGCAACAGTTGAATCAACAACCGACTCTAACGGTCTGCAAGCTATCAAAGTTACCTTCGAAGGTGGCATCCTCTTCGACTCCGGCAAATCAGAACTCAAGAGCCAAGCTAAAGCCGACCTCACAAAATTTGCAAGCAGCTTGAACAGCAACGTTAACACCGACGTTCAAATCTTCGGTTACACCGACAACACCGGCTCATACGAAGTAAACCAAACAGTTTCGACCAACCGTGCTAACGCTGTTAAAACTTTCTTGACCGGCAAGAGCGTTGACGCAAGCCGTCTCACAGCAACCGGCGTGCCCATGTCAGACTACGTTGCTTCAAACGAAACCGCTGAAGGTCGTGCACAAAACCGTCGTGTAGAAATCTACATCTACGCTAACGAAACAATGATCCAACAAGCAGAGGCCGGCACACTCAACTAATGAGTCGACTTGCTTAAGGACTAAGCTTATAAACGTGACGCGCACGGCAGATTGCAGTGCGCGTTACATTTTTTTATAGTATTATCGGTGGATAAATTCGCGCAAATTGTATAAATTTGCACTTTAAATATTAAGAACGAAATAAAAATGGCACAAAAACCGTCGATTCCTAAAGGCACACGCGATTTCTCACCCGTAG
>CAZYNO010000002.1:0-28189 GCA_964648845.1 uncultured Bacteroides sp. | reverse complement strand
GAGCCGACAGCTCCTGGCGTGTGTAGGTCACCGTCCAGCGGTAGAAATCTTTTGTTTCTTGGTCGTAGTTGTTGAGCACTTGCGACAATATTTCGGCGTCGGCAGTGTTGCAAAAAGCGTCGGGGCGCTCTTTTATCCATTGCTCGGCGGCCGACTCATAGCGCAAGTCGGCAAAATCGGCAGGATTGGCGCTGTCGCGGCGAGCCACAAGATAGTTGAAGTGCTTCGGCTCCCAGCAATTTTCAAACTCCTCAAGCACACCGCCGCAGCATTTCGAGAAGCGCGCGTCGCAAAGTTTGCCGTCGTAGGTCAGCACTTGGCCGCGAGTTGCAGCGATGGCGGCGGCAACGGTGGGCGTAGACTGGCGTGTCACGCCTTGATAGCGCTGACAGTGGTCGTCGGCACACACGTCAAAGTTCGTATGGTCTTCGCGGTCGTACCATTTTATGCGTTCGTCGGCAGTCTCGGTGCAGGCGCTGTATGTTTGGTCGCTTTGAGCTATAGATTTTGTCTTGTCAATTTGCGCAAGGAGCCACGAACGCGAGATAACAGCGTGAGCCTTAAGTAGTTCGAGCGATGCCGTGGCACTCATCTCCGACGATATAACGCTCAGCAAATAGTCTTCGACGGGCAGGGTATTTATAATTGTAACATTGCCATTCTCGATAATAAATTTTATAGCACCGCTAAATCGCTGATTTTCTTTGCGTTGCCAGTGAAAATTCACACCGATAACAACATCTTTTATTTCGAATAGTCCGGCAGCCTCCAACGGTTCAAAGCAAAGTTCGTCGTACTCTCGACCTTGCCACACCACTTTGCCGTTGGCTGCGCTGACGGTTTGCGGGCCGCGGGCAGGGTTGCCGTCAACGCGGTATGGCTGCAGCAAGTCTACATTTATTGTCTCAGCATTGAGTATGCCAACATTTATGTGCGGTTCTTGAGTCATGGTGTTCATTGCTTGATGTTCGAAATTATGTGTTGCATCTCGTCATCCGACAGGCAAACTTCGCCGTAAACCTTGCGCACAACCTCTGCGTTCAAGCGCTCAAAGTCGATTTCGCGGGGCATAATGAATACGCCGCCCATGTCGACAGATGCCGGCGACAACAGCATTTTGTCGCTGTCGTCGGTGCCGTAAAACGACGGGCGATGGCGCTTGCGGGGTATCACTATGACGTGCATCATGTTGTAGCTGCCAAAGCACAGCACATTCATCATCGGCTCTTTTTCGCCGTCGGCAACAGGCATAGCAGCATATAGCTCGCTGAATAGTTGCGCAATTTGCTGCGGCGTTTGTGCGCTGAGATGAAATACGTTCAGCGGCAGAGTGTGCACGTATTTCAATCCGGGCTTTACTGTTGTGCTGTCGGCTGAGAGCACAGCGTCGGGCAATGTGAGCATTGATGTCTCGATAATCTGAAAATGCATGTGGTCGGGAGCCGAGGCACCGCATTTAGGCCCGTTGTAGAACACAGTGTAGCCGTCTAATTCGGTTGCCAATTGAGCCATATCCGCCATGCGTCCGGCAAGTAGCTGGTCGGTGTGAGCATTGACCGGTGCAGTGAAGTGGCGGCGAAATATGGGGTAGGGGTTCACAAGAATTGTATATTCGCCCCAAGGCAGGCCTTTTTGCTCGGCCGGACGATTTTGTGCGCACAAAAAACATTTGCGCGAGCTGATGCTTTTGGCATCAACCTTCGCTCCCGACGACACTATCCTTGCAGGGTTGAACTGTGCTTTCACCGTCATGCCGTCAATGTCAAAGCTCTTCACCTTGACTGTCGCAAGTGCCTTGAAGTTGTCGGCAGAAAGTTGCCACGAGAGCAGCTGGTCGGCGATGAATTTATCTAAGATGCTTGCAGAGGTCATTTTGCCTTGTTCATTGCGCAGCGCGCTTGCAATTCCCAAGTGCGGATGCGGTCTTTATAGAGATTGTTGTTGTTTACTTTCACCACGTCGAGCGAGGCGTCTGAGTTGTCCTCCCAGCGGCGGCAAAGGTAGAGCACATCGTATATGCGGCCTATTTGGTGATGTCGCGAGAATGCCAAGCCAAGGGCATAATCCTCGCCATAGCTGGTGTTGGGCACGTGCAAATTTCGCAGCATGGGAGTGTAGAACGCACGTGGAGCGCCCAAACCATTCACGCGCAAGGCATTGTTGCGGCCATTTTCGGGAGTCCACTCTTTGTGGTCTATTATGCCCGGCGGTATGGGATTTTTATCAAAGTCGGTGAGCTGATAAGTGCCTACAACCATGGCACACTTTTGCTCATAGAATGCATTTACAATGCGAGCCAGAGTGTCCTCGCTTGAATATACGTCGTCGCTGTCGAGCTGCACGGCAAATTTGCCGCAAGCGGGATGTTGCACGCCCACGTTCCAGCAGCCGCCAATGCCCAGGTCGTTGCGCTCGGGCACTATGTGTATCACTCGCGGATTGCCGAGATACTCGTCGATGGCTTGACTGGTGCCGTCGGTCGAGTGGTTGTCGATGATGATAACATTGAAGTCGAAGCTTGCTTTTTGGCTGAGCACCGAGTTGATGGCGTCGCGTATGGTGCGTATGCGGTTGCGCACGGGAATTATCACAGATGCCTCGCACTTAAACTCGCCGGCGCTGAAGTCTATCTCATCAAATTTAGGCTCAAGATATCCGCCGATGGCCTTGAGGTGTGCCGTGCACGCTTGCTCCATCTCTATTTGCACGCCGCGATTTTTCGGGTCTACATAGTCAAAAATCTTTTCGCCCGATTTGCGGGTGTCGATAGTGACATCGCTATACAGATATTCGTTTATGTGCACAAAGTCGGCAATGCGGCTCAGACGCAGACGCAAATCGTAAAATCCGGCTGACTTATATTTGACGTCTATTCCGGCGGCTGCCTCCTTAAATTTTGCAGTGTCGAAAAATATCACCGACCCGAAGTTGAAGTCGTCGCGCAGCGAGCCGAATTGATAGTCAATCACCGGAGTGCAAACTTGATTGCCGTCGGCCACCGAATAGCTGTCGGCATACAGCAGTCCGGCACCGGTGTCGCCGGCAAGGCGCACAAAGCGGTCAAGAGCAAAATAGCCGAGCATCAGATTGTTGTATTTTGTGTAGAACAATGTGTAGTCGGCCTCTGCCAATTCTGCTACCTTTTGCATAGTTTCCGACGATACCAACGAGTCGACTTTCACAACTGTGCAGCCCTCAACGTCGGCAGCGTTATTGTCGCTTGTCATGAGGTATATCTTCGATACGAGAGCACTTTCGCGCAAGCTTCCGAGGGTGACTTTCACCTGCTTGGCTGAAGCGTATGGTATAAAGCAATCTATCTTTTTCATATTTGCTGTGTATGTTTTTATTTCTTGAAGAAGTTGAGAATTTGATGCATGAGTGTGGCTCGCTGTTCGGCTGTCTTTATTGTCTCAAACGGGAAACCCATAATCACTGTGCGATAGGTGTCAAAGTCTACGGCTATGCCTGCTACGTAGTTGTTTTCGGTGTAGCGCATAAATGTGCAGCCGCGATTTTCGTTGGCGGGATAGAACGAGTCGGGCGACTCCACAACGTAGCAGTCCTCGTTGAGCTCGTTAGAATAATTATAGCTGCCCTTGCTCAGCGATTTGAAACGACACGGCACTTGGTATGCCTCGCCCTTTATCGCTGCTTGACCGCTGCGCCAACTGTAGCCCAACACCTTTTGCGCAAATTTTTTGTCGGCGGCTGCTCGTTCCTTGTTCGAATAGGGATTATCCCAAATGTCTGAAGCCACGTATGCGCCACTCACAAACACGTCGCCGCCGTTCTGAGTGTGTGCGGTGAGCTTGTTTTGCAGTGCAGCGCTAAATGCTTTGAACCGTGTGCCGTATGCGCCGCGTCCTTGTTTAATCTCTTTTTGTTTGCCTAAAATCAAGTCTACTATTTGCGGCTCATCTTCGCTGTCTGCGGCATTTTCGTATGCCTCAAGGCTGCTCGATATGAAGCCGTATCCGGCATCGGCAATAGCTTTGCCGTGCACGTAGACAAAGTCGAAGGTGTTTCCGGCAATAATTTTAGTCTCGTAGTCGGAGCGCGACGAGCCAAAGCCTGCAGCATCGTCGTCGGTCCACGCCACATTGCGGCGATACTCGTACATTGTGCCGGTGTATGAAATATCTTTTATGTAAGGCACACCGTGGTCGCGACTGTCGTAAAATCCGGCAAGGTTGCCGGCGTCAAACCAATCGGGTGCAGATATGCGTGTAAATCCGTTCACTATCTTCACCGTGGGTGCCGATTGCTTGTGGCATAGGGCAAGCACCTCGGTGGGGAATGACACACCGCCGTCGTTTCCGGCAATGATGCGATATGAGTGTATACGGCTGTCGTTGACCGACACAGTGTAGTTTGTCTCGGTCACCTTTGCCAATTGCTTGAAGGCACCGCCGTCTATGCGTTCTTCAACGATGTAATAGTCGGGGTAGGCTGACGTTTCGAGTGAGTCGACGGTTGCACTCCATGTGAGGCTGTATTTTGCCGGCGCTGCCACACTAATGGCGAAAGCGTGCGGCGCAAGCGGACTCACCACATAGTCGCGATTGTCGCGGCGAGCTATGTATTTGAGCATACCTTTATACACGGCACGCGACACGGTGAAGCGAAATGCCGGGTCGAGGCCATATTTCATGTCGGCAAAATTCTGGTGACTCAGCAGCTCAAGCAGCATTGTCGGCACTTCCGGCTCGCGGGCTTCAAAATACGATTTGTCGCGCATGTCGCGGCGAGTCCAGCGCGGCTCAAATTGTTGGCGCACGTCGCGCACCACGTTTGTCATCACCAGGTCGGTGAGCTCGCGCGCAGCCAAACGCGATGTGCCGTTCAGATATTTGCCGTTATTGTTGGTCTTGGTGCAATAGATGCCTAAAGTGCCGATAATTGAGTCGTTTTTCGACACTCCGGCGTCGCTATGAAAGGCAAATGCCAAGTCTACCGGTATCTTCAATCCTTTGGCTTTAGGCATCACCGATGAGCCTCCGGTGACCCAATTCACCCATTTGCCGCGCGATTTGTAGTCGTCGGTATAGTCGTTTTCGTTATTGCTGGGGGTGTATATGCTGTCGGGAGCGCCTGCCCATTGCAGCCAATAGCGTGCGCCCTCGGTGAAGCGCGGATAGCGGCTCACGATATATTCGTAGTCGGCATCGTCTTCGGGATTTTTCACTGTGCGAGCCACGTTGCCCATACCTCCGCCGATTTTCACGGCGTCGGCGGTGATTACGGCATTTTTGTCGTTGCTCAGGTTTGTGAGTTCAACGACCGGCAGCTGCGGCTTGCCTGCTGCGAAGTGAAATTTGCCGAGATACACCCATGTGCCGCCGCCCATTTGTTGGTTTACCTTAAATTCGTGTGTGCCGCTGAGGTCGTTCACACGATATGTGGCGTCGGCAGCGCTGTTCTTAACCGTGGCATACGAGATATACACCGCATATTCGCCGGCCTTGGCAAAGTCTGTTGTCCACGACACTTTTGTGGCTTTGTGCGCATTGTTTGTGGCTTTGGTTTGACGTGCCGTGCCTTCGGCAAACGGGTTGTCGATGTCGCGCAGCTCGGTCTTTTTATATCCGAAGCCGATGCCTGCTTTTTTCCAATGCTTGGCATTCTCCTCGTGATATGTGCCCACGGCATGGCCGCCATCGTTGTCTACTATATATTCAATGTCGTTTGTGTCGCGCTCGCGCGGAGACAACACGTAGGCTCCGGCATTTTCGAGCATAGGCATCAAAAACGGCACCACGTAGCTTTGTGTGTACAAGTCTTCTACGGTTTGAAATATGCAGGCGCGTTGCCACTCCCAGCGGTTGAGCGTGGACTCAAAGTAGCGGCCGTGGCTTTGCCACAAGGCAATGTTTTTGCCGTCAAGGCCTTTGGGCGCAGGCTGAGCTCCGAGGCGTGTGATGAGTGGAGTGTCCTCGGTTGGCGCAACATAGGTTATGTTCGATGCTTGAGCATAAGTGTAATTTACACTGCAAGATATAGTTGATGCTAATAGCAGACTGATTAGTTTTTTGTGATACATGATTTGATGCTGTTTCTATGCTTACAAAAGTAGTGAATCGCCGTTTTAATAACAATAAATAAACATATTTTAACCGTACTGAAATAGTATATGATTTTATCTTATTTTCAGTTATTATAACGTTAATTTAACATAATACCTTGCTCTATTTAGCTATTTAGCGCTATCTTTGTATAGTTAATTAAACCGTACAGATTTACATGAAAATCATTGCTGAAGGTTCGAGTGTGCGCACCGAATGGGCTCTCTGCGATGGCCCTGTGATCGTAGAACATGCATTCACATCCGGATTAAATCCGTATTTCAAAACTCGTCGCGAGATGTCGCACATCATACGTCTCGAGTTGCCCGACGCTTTTTTTAAACGTCGTTGGGATCATATATATTTTTATGGCTCGGGCTGCGCTTTGCCCGACCGCAACAAACTGGTTGAGTCGTCTTTGATAGCACAGTTTAAAACTCCGTGCACCGTGAATAGTGATATTCTCGGCGCTGCCCGCGGCTTGCTTATCCACGAGCCCGGTTTGGCTTGCATCTTGCGCACCGGCTCAAACTCTTGTCTGTATGACGGCAACGATATAGTGAAAAATGTGAATGGATGGGGCTTTATCCTCGGCGACGAAGGCTCTAATGCTCACATCGGCAAACTGTTTATCAGCGATTTGCTCAAAGACCTTGCCCCTCACGAGCTTGTCAGAGCTTTCTACGAGCGCTATCAGTTCACCGAGCAGATGCTCATGGACGGCATTTACGATGCCAAAGTGCCCTCGCAGTCGATTGCCGAATATGCATTTTTCTTGAAAGATTATATTTCTGAACCGTACGTTTACAACTTGGTTTACAACTCATTCATGAGTTTCTTCCAGCGCAACATCTCAGCCTACGACTACAAAGACAAACCTATCAACTTCGTGGGCTCTACATGCGATATGTTTGCAGATGTGCTGCGCAAAGTCGCTGCCGACTTTGGCGCCACTATCGGAAAAATCGAGAAGAACTCTATGCGCGGTTTGGTGACTTTCCACGCTAATAACGATAAGCGATGAACAAGGTAATTCTCATGGGATATGTTGGCAAAGACCCGGAAATAAGATACGCCGACACGCGTCCCGTTGCATCTTTCACCCTTGCCACAACCGAGCGTGCACGCCGAACTGCGTCGGGTGTCGAGGTGCCCGAACGCACCGAGTGGCACAACATTGTGATGTGGGACGGCGCCGCCGAGATTGCCGAAAAATACATCCGCAAAGGTTCGCGATTGCTTGTTGAAGGTAAATTGCGCACTCGCTATTGGGAAGACCGCAATGCTATAAAGCGCACAATCACCGAGGTTTACGTCGACAATTTCGACATCCTCAAATAAAAATCATTTGTCTATCGCAAATATTTGGGCGCTAAGATAAACACGCCCAGCGACAACCCCACATTCCAATTGCGCGATGCCGATGAGGCATAGTTGAGATATGCCGAGAGTGTGGCGTTGAATGGTAAATTATAGCACAAGTCGAGCTCGCCGAAAAATTTTGGTTTGGCGAACCAGCCGCCGTATCGTGCGCCGCCATCGTCAGTCTCAACGATGCTGCGCATAGGCAAAAATGCGTGCATGCACAAACGTGCCGACATGCTCGAGTTATACTTATATATGGGCACTACGCCTACGCCTATAAAACTGTTGGCGCGAAATGCCGGGTTGAATGTATTGTAGGCCATAGGTGTGGCATAATATGCCGGAGCATTTACCAACGTGGCACTGTAGTTTGATTTCAGCTTGCGTGTAGATGCCAACACATCGCCCTCAACGCCAAGGCTGAAGTGCTTGTTAATGTCGAAATAGTTGCGCGTGCGTGCCTCAATTTGCAACCAATGTTCGTTGTTTGTATCGTCGTCAAACACCATGTCGGCCGACTTGTAGTGATATTTGCCCAAAACGCCCATGGCTACAAATTTATAGCTGTAGCCGCTGGTGGGATACGACACATCGTCGAGCGTCGAACTGTTGTATGCCGCACGAAATTGCCCAAGGTTGGAGTATGAATTATCACGCCCGAGCTTGTAATTTAACTCGGCATTCGAGCGATAGAACGAGTCGGAGATGTGGCCGAACCCAAGCGAGAGCGCAAACTTGCCGCGGTCGCGTGCCGCAAGCTCATAGTTCATGCGCAAATAGTGCTCATAGCCGATGATAAATGTGGGCACTTTGTCTTCATAAAACAAGTGCTCGTTCTCATAAAATCGGCTGCGCGACGCTACACCCAAAAAGCTCACTGCCGACGGCACTACCGTGCGCAGATTGATGGCTGCTCGCATCATTGCCGCCATATAGCTCTGTCCCACCCAGCCGTGCACGTCGGCGCTAAGCGAAGTGAAACTCAGCGTTTTATACGATGCCGAAGCATACAAAAAGCTATTGGTAGCCGAGGTGATGTAGCCGCCCATCGACAGACTGAAATTATCTTTTGGCGTGGCATGCAGGTTGAGCGCAAACATGTCGGTGCTGTCGTTGTAGGTGGTCTGCGGCACAAGGTCGCGGAGGCGGCCGGGCGAGATAGCACGGAAATATGATTGGCGCACATGGCTGATGCCAAAAGTGTCGGCATGTGCCGGCTTAAACATATATTCTATATACTTATTCTGATTGGGTGAGCCTCCCGTCACGCTCAGCGAGTCGAAACGCAAATAGGGCGTCTTGGCTTTGAAAGCACGGCGTGCAGTGGCGCGTGCCAACTTTGGCATGCGTGTTGTTACGCGGCCCTTTATTGAGTCGATCATCGACATGGCTTTGTCGTAGCCAAGCTTGTAAATGCGCTGTGCTTGCTGAAAGTCGAGCAATCCGAATTGCTGCAAATTCACGCGTATCTTCACGCCCTTGTCTGCCGGCACCTCATAGTCTTGCTTGCGCATAACAAGGTTCTCAACTTGGTCCATCAGCGAGGTTTGCGGCCCTGTGGCTGCTGCCGACACAACAACACCGATTGTGAAGTCGGGAGCAAAGTCGGTGGTCATCACGTCAACAGGAAAGTTGTCGAAAATGCCGCCGTCGTACAACAGTTGGCCGTCAACTCTGATAGGCTGAAACACCAACGGAAAACTCATTGATGTGCGGATGGCATCGCCAAGATTGCCAGATGCGTGCACCACCTTGTGGCCCGCGTCAACATCGCTTGCCACGCATCTGAACGGCACAAACAGCTTGTTGAAGTCGCCGCCGCATTGCGCGGTGTGGGTGGCAAAAAGGTTCATGAATGCAAAATTCATGGGCAGCGGATTTATCAAGCTTGCAGGCAACTCCTCATTGCGCTTTGTTGAGTCGCCCAAATTCACCGGCAACGAGAAAAGTGCCGGCGACGGCTCCTGTCGTGCAAAATAATACACCTTCTTCGGGTCGATTTTTCCCGTCGACCAATACGAAAAATCCTGACTCATGATGAGCTGCATCATTTCGTCGGTAGTATAGCCTGAGGCATACAGGCCGCCAACAATTGCGCCCATCGACGTGCCCGTGATATAGTCGATTGGTATATCGTTATCTTCCAGAGCTTTAATCACTCCTATATGAGCGATGCCCTTGGCACCGCCGCCACTGAGCACAAGTCCCACCGACTGAGGTTTGTCAACCTCAGCACTTTGAGCCATAGTGCCGATATTGCTAAAACACAGCACGAAGGCCACGATGCAAGCGTAAAATAATCTCATCAAGTAATGACAATTTCGTTTCAAACTACAAAGATAACAAAACTTCCGCCTTTTCGTTCCCTCTCCCCTCAAAAAAATACTCAGCGTTTTTGATGGTGCTACTGAAAAAACGCTCTATTTATTGCTAAATAACAAAAAATCCGAGAGTTAAACTCCCGGATTTTTTGCACGTAAGGTTTGTGCTATGAGATATTTAGAGCGAATTTGCTTTTGTGAAGGCGATGATCTCTGAGATGTGACCGAAGGCTAAACCAACAACGGTGTCGGCAGCGCCATAGTACACGGCAACGCGGTCGCCGTCGTGCAATGCTGCGCAGGGGAACACCACGTTGGGCACGTCGCCGGCGAGTTCGTAGGGTGCTGCCGGGCCCAACAAGTAGGGCTGAGTGCGGTAGAGCACTTTCGAGGGGTCTTCAAGGTCGAGCAAGGCACTACCCATAGCGTAGCGATAGCCGTTGCAAGTGGTGATTACGCCGTGATAGAAAAGCAACCAGCCTTCTTCGGTGCGGATGGGCACTGCGCCGGCGCCAACTTTGGTGCATTGCCAAGCGCTGTCTTCGAAGGGTGTGGGGCCCATAACGTGACGGTGTTCACCCCAATAGCGCATATCGGGGCTGTAGCTCAACCAAATATCGCCGAAGGGAGTGTGGCCGTTGTCGCTGGGACGGCTGAGCATGGCATATTTGCCGTTGATTTTTTCGGGGAAGAGCACACCGTTGCGGTTGAAGGGCAAGAATGCGTTCTCGCATTGGAAAAATTCTTTGAAGTCGTAGGTGTAGCCGATGCCGATTGTGGGGCCATGGTAGCCGTTGCACCAGGTAATCCAATAAGTGTCGCCGATTTTGGTTACACGCGGGTCGTATTTATATGCCGACTCAATCATGTCGGTATTGCCGGCTTTGAATTGAATGGGCTCGTGATTGATTTCCCAGTTGATGCCATCTTTACTGAAACCGGCAAAAATATTCATTTGCACGGCACGGTTGTCGCAACGGAACACTCCGGCAAACCCACCCTCGAAAGGCACAACAGCGCTGTTGAAGATGCTGTTTGATGTGGGAATGTGGTAGCGGTCAATAATAGGATTTTCGCTAAAGCGCCACATAGGGTCTTTGCAGCCTGCGGGCTTGTCTTGCCAGGGCATGCTTGGTTTTGTTGTTTCCATAATTATTTAAATAATCTTATTTCCTTTTTCGTCGTAACTAAATGGAATGAATTTTGTGATTAATAGCGGAACAATAATAGTGACAAGGACAAATACGAAGAAGTATTTAAAGCCACCGATTGTGTCGCACACCCAGCCGCTGAGCATACCGGGCAGCATCACGCCAAGGTTCATAAAGCCCGAGGCAAATGCATAGTGCGCCATCTTGTGTTTGCCGGGTGCCACTTGTTGCATCATGAACAATGTCAAGCCAACAAAGCCGAATCCGTAGCCAAAATACTCAAAGATTATGCCCGAGCATATCAGCAATGATGATTGCGGCTGGAACCATGCAAAGAGTGTGTATACCGCAAAGGGTATGTTGAATATCAATGCCAATGAGAACAGCACTTTTTTCAAACCGAAGTGCGAAATGTAGTATCCGGCAAGAATTGAGCCTGTCACAAAGGCCACTGCACCATAGGTGCCGTAGTATAAGCCGATGAGCTTGTCGGAGAGCCCGAGGCCGCCCTCAGCGATGCTTGTCTTCAAAAATATAGGCACAATCTTTATCACAAAGCCTTCGGCAAAGCGATACAAAATTATAAACGCTATATAATACCAAACATATTTCTTGGTGAAAAAGTCGACGATGACTGTCTTTAATTCGTTAAAAACGGCTTTTGCCGACGTATTTTTGTCTTTTTTAACTTCTGACGAGGGGATGGCAAACAAGTTGTAGATGCCCACAAGCGCCATCATCACGCCAATGAGTGCCATCACAAATATCCATGCGCCTTTCACGCCCATTGTGCTTTCGCCGAGAGCTCCGGCAATCCACACAAGCACTCCGGTGCCGATGATTTTGGCAATGTTGTAGAATGCACCTTGCCAACCGATATATTTTGATTGCAATTCGGGCGACAATTCGCTCATATACACGCCGTCGCAGGCAATGTCGTGAGTCGCGCCGCAAAAGGCTATCAGTGCCAACAAACTTATGCTGAGGGCAAAAAAGTCGTTGAGGGTGAGCGATAGTGCCACCATTCCGAATGCAGCTCCCGCCAAAATTTCAGTGGTAACCACATAGAATTTCTTTGTCTTGAACAGCTCCATGAACGGGCTCCATAGCGGCTTGATGGTCCATGGGAGCATGATGAGAGAGGTCCAAAATGTGATAGTTGCGTTCGACACATCAAGACCCTTGTACATCAGCACTGCAACCATGTTTAGCACAACAAATGGCAGGCCTGCTGCAAAGTAAACCGAAGGTATCCACGCAATAGGATTTATTTTTTGTCTCATTGTTTTTAGCCTCTCGGCGAGGCTCGTTAATTTAGGTTATGTATGTGTATTTTAGTTATTTTGTAGCTGTCATGTCAAATTTCAATTCACCGCCGCGCATAATGTCGGTGTGGCACAGGGTGAGGCCTTTAATCTTTTTGCCGTTGAGGCTTATGCTTTTGGTATAAATATTTTGCTCGTCGCGTTTTGGGGCGCTGATGACGAATGTTTTGCCGTCTTCAAGATGAATTGTTGCTTTGGTGAATAGCGGCGCTCCGAGTTGATATTCGCCCGACACCGGGTCGACGGGATAAAATCCGAGGGCGCTGAATATGTACCATGCCGACATCTGGCCGCAGTCTTCGTTGCCGCAAAGGCCTTCGGGCGCGTTGCTGTATTGCTCGCGAAGTATGCGGTCAACATAGTATTGAGTTTTGTGAGGTTGACCGGCGTAGTTGTAGAGATATGCCACGTGGTGCGAAGGCTCGTTGCCGTGCACATATTGTCCTATCATGCCGGTGCTGAAGAGCGGCAACTCTATGCTGTCGTCGTGCAGAGTGAAGAATGTGTCGAGGCGGTCGGCAAATTTCTTGTAGCCGCCCAATAGTTTTGCAAGGCCGGGTATGTCTTGTTGCACTGACCATAGATAGTGCCAAGCATTGCTCTCGCAGATATCGTCGGTGTAGGCGAGCGGGTTGAAGTTGTCAACAAAGCTGCCGTCTGATTTGCGCGGCTGCATAAATCCGGTTTGCGGATTGAATGTATTTTTGTAGAATTTGCCGCGACGTTCAAACTCTTTTTGCACTGTCTTGTTGCCGGCTTTGGCTGCAAGCAGAGATATGCAATAGTCGTCGTAGGCATACTCAAGTGTCTTCGACATTGACCATGACGAGTCGCGGTCGCAAGGCACAAATCCAAGTTTGCGATACAGTCCGAGACTGCGATAGTCGTCTTTTTCGGCTGTCTTTATGCAGAGATCTAACACATCGTTGAGGTCGGGCTTGTAGATGCCTTTGAGTATGGCGTCTACAACCACGGGCACCGAGTGATAGCCAATCATCATGTCGGTTTCTGATGCCCACATGTTCCACACCGGCATGCGGCCGAGTTGGCGGGCAAAGTCAACGAGCGATTGAGCCATGTCGGCGGCTCGCGACGGTGCTATGATGGTGTAGAGCGGATGTGCGGCGCGATAGGTGTCCCACAACGAGAATGTGCTGTAGTTCACTCTGCCGCCCGAGGTGTTGTGCACTTTGCCGTCTGGGCCTAAATATTTGCCTGAAGCATCACTGTATATTGTCGGCGCTATCAAGCTGTGATATAGCGCAGTGTAGAACACAGTCTTCAAGTCGTCGTTGTCGGTTTCAATCTCAATGCGGCTCAATTCGGTGTTCCACTTATCCTTGGCTTCGCGCATAGTCTTGCCAAAGTTGATAGTGTTGCCGCTCAACTCGTTGTGCAGATTGTTTAAAGCTTCGCTCACCGAAGTGCACGATAAAGCTGTTGCCAACACAACATTGTCGTTTTTCATATCAACAAAGCTGAATTGAGCAATGCCGCCGTCTTTAGTGTTATATTGCACGCTGTTGAATGGCTTTGAGAAGCGTGTTGCAAACCACACTTTCTGGTTGCGAGCCCAACCGTCGCTATAGCGATAACCGCAGATGGTAACCGAGTCGATAACCTCAATTTTTGTCTGCAAAGTGTTGTCCCAGTTTGTGGCTTTTTCGAGATTGAGCACCACCAGCATTGTGTCGGCGTGCGATGTGTAGCGTTGCAAACCTACGCGCTCGGTGGCTGTAAGTTCAACGTCAATATTATAGTCGTCGAGGTGCACCTTGTAGTATCCGGCGCGAGCCTCTTCGCTGTCGTGCGAAAATTTTGAATGTAGTCCCAACGGAGCGTCGGCAATGTTTAGCGGACGTGTTGCCGGCATAAATGATATGTCGTAGAGGTCGCCGGCACCGGTGCCGTTGAGGTGGGTGTGGCTGAACCCTGCAATTGTGCTGTCGGGATAATAGTATCCGGCAATTCTATCCCAGCCGGGCAGACCGTTGTCGGGGCTGAGTTGCACCATGCCGTGAGGTGCTTGGGCGCCGGGATATGTGTTGCCGCCGCCAAGTGTGCCGATAAATGGATTTACAAATTTAGTATAGTCGATGGTAGAAACAGCGAATACGTTAGTACACGCTAAAACTAATGACAAAGCAGCAAAGATTGATTTATGTCGCATTGTAGAGTGTTTATTAGTTGTAACACACAAAATTACAAAAAAATGCCGAATATATTTAATGCCACGGCTTTAAAACTCCTTAATTTTGACCCGTTGCAGCGCTAATAAAACGTCGGCGCGGCTAATTGCATAGCTGCGCCGACATTTTAGCGTGGGCGTGATGCCCGCTGCAGTGATTGCGCCTGTGTTTAGGCGTTGATCAGTGTGACGTTGATTTCTTTTTCGTCTTTAGTGTCGACAGCGAGGGCAACTTTGCCTTCACGAGCGAGCCAGCCGAGTGCGGCAAACACTTCTTTGTCTTTGAGTTTTGTTGCTTTGCGGAGCTGTTTCACGCTCAGTGTGTTTCCTTCATTCAGAGCATTCCAAATAAGTCCGGCATTTACGCCAATTGTTTCTGCGTTCATGTTTCTAAAATTAAATATTAAGTTATACAAACCTCTATATTAGAAATTGTAATATAAAGAAGAATAATAGTTTACGTTAAATACGCTGCAAAATTAAGTAAATTTTATACAATATCGGCACAAAATTGCTATTAAAATTAATTTTTTGTTGTATTTTTGTGTGCTGCTAATCTTTAACTATTTATATTACAGTAATTTAGATGTAATATAAAAATTATACATTTTCTTTCGTTTCGTAATTTTTTTGTAACTTTATAACCTGAAATTGACAAACACTTAGATGATATGATAAAAGGACGTGTAGTGCGCAACACCGGCTCTCACTATATTGTTGAGACCGAAAACCATCAAGAAGTAAGCTGCAAGGTGAAGGGTAACTTTCGTTTGAAAGGCATCCGCACCACTAACCCCGTGGCTGTCGGCGACCTTGTGGAGCTCGCCGATGCTCCCGACTCTAAAGACAACACAACTTATATCAAGGCTATTGAGCCGCGTCGCAACTACATCATCCGACGTGCCAGCAACCTGTCGAAAGAGTCGCACATCATTGCGGCAAACATCGACTGCGCCATGCTTGTTGTCACTCTTGCACACCCCGCCACGTCAACAACTTTTATTGACCGATTTTTGGCTACTGCCGAGGCATACAATGTCAACGCTGTGATTGTGATAAACAAGATAGATTTGCTCGCCGACGACGAAGACCGTCAGCTGCTCGATGCCGTGCAATACCTCTACACATCTATCGGATATAAGGTGATGACTGTTTCGGCAAAAGACAACCTTGGCATTGACGCCCTCCGCGGCGAAATAAAGGGTAAAACCGTGCTGCTGTCGGGCAATTCGGGTGTGGGCAAATCAACAATTATCAATAAACTTATACCAGGCATCGACTTGCGCACCGCCGCCATATCTGCCGTGCACGACACCGGTATGCACACCACCACATTTTCCGAGCTCTTCCACATGCCCGGCGAAGACGCAGGCGACATCATCGACACTCCGGGCATACGCGGATTTGGCACCATCGACTTCGATAAATATGAGGTGGCACACTATTTCCGCGAGATTTTTGCAGAGTCGCAAAATTGCCGCTTCGGCAATTGCACACACACCCACGAGCCCGGCTGTGCTGTGATTGCTGCTGTTGAAGATCAGCGCATCGCGCAGTCGCGCTACAATTCATATCTCAGCATTCTCGATGATAATGCCGAAGATAAATACCGCAAAGCTTATTGAGGCATTGATGTGATGATTTTTGTGCGTCCCGGACGGCGAGGCTTTTCGCCGGGATAGACGCCGTCGGCATAGCCGAGTATCACAAAGCAGCGGGCCACCATATTTTCAGGCACACCCCATTCGGCGAGCATTTGCGCACCTTCGGCGCTTGTGAATGTCTCTTCGCCGCGAGCTATTATGCAGCTGCTGATGCCCAGCGATGTTGCCATGAGCACCATGTTTTCGGCGGCACAAAATGCATCGGGCACGCTATACAAAAAGTTTTTTTGAGCAAACACAATCACCACCGACGGAGCACCGTAAAAGCCGCTTTTTATTGACGGGTCGTCAATTATCGAAGGCTGCTCTTTCGACACGTAGCTGCCGGCAAGACGGCTGCGGTCCATACATGCCACATTGAGTTTGCCGATATGCTCCACGAGTGTAGGGTTGTGTATGCCCACAATCATTGAGCGCTGACCTCCGCCGGCGTTTGGCGCATACACTCCGGCCTCGATAATCTTCTCGAGGTCGCTTTGCGCTATCTGTTGCGATGTGTATTTGCGTATAGAGCGACGATGTCTTATTAATTCGGATAATTCCATAATTCTAATATTTATACTTCTTTCCAACATTGAGGGTCGGGGGCGAAAAACGAGTGGTGATAGCCGTAGGCCACAGCCGGACAGCCGCGGCAAAAACGCAGCAACTCGCACTTTGAGCATTTCTCCATCTTTTCGTGCTGACGGTACACATTCTCCGCGTCGCCGTTGAATATGTCGTAGATTGGTGTGGCAACCTCGTTGCATGCGGCATTGAAGAGTCTGCCAACCGGCGACTCAAAGCGTCGGCAAGCCAACACTTGTCCGGTTGGGAGAATTGTTATGTGACAATTTGCGCAGTTGCATCCGTCGTAGATGGTGTCTTCGTCGAGTCCTTCGGGTATCTTGAACAATCCTTTTTCGTAGAGATATAGCGTCCACAGGTGATCTTTGAGGTTGAATGTGGTGTCGCTTGCCTTATATTTTTCGTAGCGTTGCCACAGCGTGTCGAGCAGCTCTCTGTAGTCGTTAGGCTCAATGTGAGTGCGCTCGCTGATGGCTTTGGCTTGCGATGTGGGGCAATATCTGCCAAAGGCAAATATGTCAACGTGATGCTCCACAACAAGGTCAACAATCGCCGGGATTTCATGGATATTTGTACCGCTGACGGTTGTCATGATGGCACAATGCAGCCCCGCATTGCGTATGGTTTTGATAGCTTTGAGTGTGCTGTCAAACGAGCCGGGTTTGCGTATGGCGTCGTGCGTTTCGCGCAAGCCGTCGATGCTGAGCTGATATTTGCGGCAACCCAATTGCTTGAGGCGTGTGCACACCTCGTCGGTGAGGTGAAAGGGATTGCCCATAATGGTAAATGGAATATTTCGCTCGTGAAGCACATCCAGTATATCCCAAAAGCGCGAGTGCAAAATCGGGTCGCCGCCGGTGATATAAAAATATGGCAGACGGTTCATGCGTTCGCACATGTTTGTGCACGTGTCAATTACCGACATGCAGCGCTCATAGCTCATCTCCACCAATTTGGGATGGCCTTCGCTGAAGATATAGCAATGCTCGCAACGTTGGTCGCAAACATCTGTTATGTGCCACTGAAAAGCAAAATATTCCATTTACGTCAAGTGAAAGAATGCGACTTACTTGTCACCTGCGCCACAAGCGCTGCCACAAGCTGCGGGTTTCTCTTCTTTGTCGCCTGAACCGCAAGCGCTACCACATGCTGCGGGTTTTTCTTCTTTGTCACCTGAACCACAAGCGCTACCACATGCTGCGGGTGCACCTGCTTCAGCTCTGAGTACGCTTTGTGCGCTGTGGCCAAAGCCAAATTCATTTGAACGTTTCATAGTCTGTGAAAAAATTAAGTTAGTAGTTGATATTAATGCGTATTGCAAAGTTAATGATTTAAAATCAATTATGCAATACATATATTTTCATTTGGCAGTTTGCGCAGTCAAATCGCAAACGCATTGTGCGCACACCTTCTTTTATAGGGCGTAAAAATAATGTTTTTGGCAACTTGTCGGCATCGGCCGTTTTGAGACATGCGCCCATCTCGCGTCGCAAGCAAAAACGTGTGGTCATCACGTGCACCTCGGCATTGTTGGCGGGCATATCCACCTCCATTGCCCGAGCTATTTGTGTGGCGCCGTGGTCGGTGTATAGCTTGCGTGCCCGGCGGTTTGCCACGTTGTCGTGGAATGTGAGTTGCTTGTAAGGCACTTGCGCTTCTTTGTCCTCGCGGCGACGCACTTCAAGCTCGCGTGTGGCGGCAGCAGCGTGGTCGAGCACATCTATGGCTTGTGTGCGCAGTGTGGTGAGCAATGATGCCGGCACAAAAAGATTGCCAACGTTGTCGGTGAGCGAGCGCAATGTGTAGATGGTGTTGCCAAGACGCTCGAGTGTGCGTTTGCGCGCTTCGAGTTGCGGCGTGCGTGCCTCGTCGAGGGCACATTCAATAGTTGTGGTGATGTTGCAGCCGCGCTCGTCGCTGATTGACAGTGCCAATCCGCCGGGATAGGTGCGCAGCTCCATGTCTATGGCAATGCGGCGCACTGGGCGTGCCGAGCGCATGGCATCGTCGAATAGTTTGTCGCTGTTGCGATATAGCTTTGTGCCTTTGGTTATGTCTACTGCCGACGCCGGATAGAGCGTATTGCCGTCAACGCGATTGAGACGGAAGCCGGTGAATTTGCCGTTGGCATCGAAATAGCCAAGACCGTCGCCATTATGCAGCTCTTGCGTTAGCTTTGCTGTCAGTGCACGCGGTGTGGCGCGAGTCACTGTGCCCACTTCGCAGCCCACCCATTTAGGTGTGAGCGGTGACGACAATGCCCCTTTGCCTGGCTTTGTGTCGGTGAGAAAGTAGGTGGTATAGCCGCGATTGAACGATTTGTTGATGTCGGGCGCAAAGCCGAGTGTTGATGTGCCAACCGACTCGCGTCGATATTTGTCGGGATGCGCGGCACACAACTCGTTGAGAGCCTGCGAGTAGACTGCCACGGCATTCATCACATAGTCGGCCGACTTGAGCCGGCCCTCTATTTTAAACGATGATATGCCGGCATCGGCAAGCTCTGCAAGGTGTGCAAGACGGTTCATGTCGCGCAACGACAGCAGATGTCGGTCGCCAACAATCACCTTGCCTTTGTCGTCGACAAGGTCGTAGGGTAGGCGGCAAATTTGTGCGCACTCTCCGCGGTTGGCAGAGCGTCCGCCGTTGACAAGGCTGGCGCGACAGTCTCCGCTGTAGCATACGCACAAGGCTCCGTGCACAAATCCCTCGAGCGACACTTTCACGCGTTGCGACACCTCGCGTATTTGGTCGAGCGTAAACTCGCGCGGCAACACAATGCAGCTCATGCCAAGACGTTCAAGAAACTCGGCCTTTTCGGGCGTGCGCGTGTCGCACTGAGTTGAGGCGTGCAGAGCTATCGGCGGCAAGTTCATGCGCAGCAGCCCCAAGTCTTGCACTATCAGTGCGTCAACTCCGGCAGCATACAGCTTGTGCACAAGACGCTCAACGTCGGCAAGCTCGTTGTCGTAGATGAGAGTGTTGAGAGTGACGTAAACCTTCACGCCAAAGCGGTGCGCATAGTCGCACACGGCAGTGATATCATCAATAGAGTTGGCTGCTGCGGCGCGGGCACCGTGGTCGGGGCCGCCCATATATATTGCATCGGCACCGCAATTTATTGCCGCCAAGGCGGTTTGCATATCGCGAGCCGGAGCCAGGAGCTGAAGGTTTCGCATATTTTTTGTAGTATTATTTATTCTTTTTCATCACAGAGAAGCCAAAGCGTCCCAACTTTTCGCCGAGAGCGTAGTAGGCACCGTGGCTGTAAGCCATCAGATGTGCAGCACCGAGGTCAAAAGCTCCGGTGGCTTCATCTATATATTTTTCGTCGGCAAGCACTCCCAACACCTCGGCGATAAACATGTGGTGGCTGCCGATGTCAATAATGTCTTTCACACGACATTCTATGGCGAGGGGCGACTCTTTGACATAGAAACAACTATTGTTCACTCCCGGTTCGGGAGTGAGTCCGGTTTCTTTCCATTTGTCGAAGTCGCGACCCGACTTCACTCCGCACCAATCGGTAGCGCGAGCCATTTCAACCGTTGTGAGATTGACGGTAAATTGCATTTCGCGCTTGATAATTTCGTACGAATGACGCTCCGGGCGCACCGAAATGCTCAACATAGCCGGGTTGGTACAAATTGTACCTGCCCAAGCTATGGTGATAAGGTTTGCCTCTTCGCGCGTAGAGCCACAGCTCACCAGCACTGCGGGTGCGGGATAAACCATGGTGCCCGGTTTCCAATTTTGACGTGCCATGGCAGTGTGCGGTTAGAGTATTTGAGCTTCTCCGCCACCCACGGCGTGGTTGCAGTAGTGGCAGCGAATGATGATGGGATTGCGCGAGATGACGTGAAATTTTGTGGCCATAGGCTCATTGTTGGTGATGCACTTTTTGTTGCCGCAGCGCACAATGCCGCACACAAGGTCGTCGAGCACCACGGGGCGCTTTTCAACCACCTCATATTCGCGGATGATGTTTACAACGGCTGTTGGTGCAATAAGCGCTATGCGGTTGAGCACGTCGTCAGTAAACTCAACGTCAGCAACTTTGATGATACCTTTTTTGCCTATTTTGCGGCTATCAAGGTTGAAACCGATAGTCACGTTCTTGTCCATGTGCTCTATGTCGAGAATTTTCACGGCTTTGAAAAGAGCCTCAGACGGTATATGGTCGATAACTGTGCCGTTACGCAATGCGGCTACAGCCAATTCTTTCTTATTTGTTGACATGATAGTGAAATTAGATTAGATTTTGATGCCCAAAGCGCGGCAAATGATAGCTTGACGAGCAAACAAGCCGTTGCGAGCTTGCTCAAAATAGTAGGCGTGAGGATTGTCGTCGACGTCGGGGTTGATTTCGTTAACACGTGGCAGCGGGTGGAGTATGCGCATATTTTCGCGTGCTCCGCCGAGCATGGCGTTGTTGAGCGAATAAAGGTCTTTCACGCGGTCGTATTCGGCGATGTCGGGGAAGCGCTCGCGCTGCACGCGTGTCATATACAATATGTCGCTGGTGTTTATCACTTCTGCGCTGAAGTCTTTGTGTTCCTCGTAGCGAATGCCGTTTTCGTCGCAGAATTTTTTGTATTCTACGGGCATCTTCAACTCATCGCAGGCAACAAAACGAAATGTCGGGTTGAAGTAGCGCATAGCCATGAGCAGTGAGTGCACTGTGCGGCCATATTTCAAGTCTCCAACCATGGTGATGTTGAGATTTTCGAGTGTGCCTTGTGTTTTGAGTATCGAGTAGAGGTCGAGCATTGTTTGCGACGGGTGTTGGTTGGCACCGTCGCCGGCGTTGATGATGGGCACATCGGTGACCTCGGTAGCATAGCGTGCTGCGCCTTCAAGATAGTGGCGCATGATGATTAGGTCAACATAGTTCGACACCATTTTGATGGTATCTTTGAGCGTTTCGCCCTTTGATGTTGATGTTGCTGCGGGGTCAGAGAAGCCGATAACGCGGCCGCCAAGACGGTTTACGGCGGTTTCGAAGCTCAGACGTGTGCGAGTTGAAGGCTCAAAAAACAATGTGGCGACAACTTTGCCGTCAAGAATTTTGTGGTTTGGATGCTCCTCAAAATAGCGCGCGCTCTCAAGGAGTGCGAGCATCTCATCGCGGGTAATGTCTGAAATTGAGACAAGACTGTTGGTATTCATGACTGGGTTTGCTGGTTTTTGTTACACAAAGGTACGCCATTTTTCTGTAATAAGGAAGAATAATCAAAAATAGTTTAGACGAAGGCGTGTGTTGGGTCGGCGCACACCTTATCGCCGCGTGAAAAATAGGTTTAAAATGTTAAAGTTTACACAAAAATGAAGTTTTTTTTCGCGGCGATATGTATTAAAAATCAAGAAAATACCAATAAGTGTTAATTTTTTCTGCGCTCATCGCACCAAAACACTCAAAACAATATAAACTTACATATTGTTATATTATTCGTAACGCAAAAAGCGATTACAATGCTCTAAACTATCAATTTGATAAAATAACTAACCTAAAGTACAAATAACAACCTTTAATCCACTTAACTTACATCGCTTATGAGAAAGTTAAAAACACTGCTGACCTTAGCGGCCATGGTGCTCTTTGCGTCAGTATTACCGACGTCGTGCAGTGATGACTCTGACTTCCCCGATAATGTCATGGGGCAGATTGCCATTCACTCATGTCAAACCACGAGCAACACAGCCACTATTTTCTGGACTATTGTGTCGAACGAAAACTGTGACGGGTATAAAATCACTCTTCGCGAAGGCACACGCGCCAACCTCGGCGCTGTTGTTGAAGACTTGACTTTCGACAAGTACACCCGCAACTACACATTCGAGAACCTCAAACCCGCGACTTCGTATGTGGTCATCACTCAAGGCATTCCAAGCGCTGCCAGCGGGCTTGTTGACGCTTTGCCGTACTACAAAGAGTTTACTACGGCTGCACAGTGAGTATCAGAAGTATTAAAAATTTAACCCTACATTTATGTCAAATACCAATTTGAAGAAATTGTGTGCAGTGCTTGCCGGCATTTGCTTGGCAAGCTCAGCTATGGCTGCAACCACAGCTTCCGAAACACCGCAAACATCTCAAACCGGCACTGCTTGCAAAGGCGTTGTTGTTGACAACGAAGGCGAGCCCGTGATTGGCGCTTCAGTGCGCGTTGACGGTACCAAAATATCTGTTGCCACCGACGTTGACGGCAACTTCAACCTTTCGGGCATCAAACCCGGCGCAACCATCACTATTAGCTACGTTGGTTGCAAAACTCAATCAGTGAAATGGAACGGCAACACCTTGCGCGTGATGCTCGTTGAAGACTCAAGCACCCTCAACGAGGTTGTTGTGCTTGGCTATGGCGTCACCCAAAAACGTGCCAAAGTCACCAACTCTGTGTCGAAAGTGACCGACGATAACCTCACCATCGGCTCAAACGCAAACCCCGCACAAGCCCTCGTCGGCGCTGTTTCGGGTGTGAAAGTCGACGTCACTTCGGGTAGCCCCTCGGCAACACCCAAAATCACCATCCGTGGTGGCACAAACTACGATAGCACTTCAATCAACGACTACAACTCAAACGAGCCCCTCGTTGTTGTTGACGGCGTGATACGCTCATCGCTCGCCGACATCAACCCCGCCGACATTGAAGATATGCAAGTGCTCAAAGATGCGGGCGCTACCGCTATCTACGGTGCTCGCGCCGGTAACGGTGTTATTCTCGTAACAACCAAACAAGGTAAAGCCGGCTCTGCACGCATCAATTTCAGCGCCAAAGTTGGCATCAACAACTACAACGATATAGGCTATAATATGTGTAGCGACGAAGATTATCTGTACTACTACCGCACAGCATGCAGCAACTCGCAGTGGATGTTGCCCGGCGGTAACTACTCTAACTTCCTCAACACTATGCTCTATAACGTCAACCAACCCGGCGGTATAGGTCGCACAGAGCTCGCTAACAATCAGTCGTTCAACATCCTCCGCAAAACCGACGAAAACGCTTACCTCCTCGAAAAAGGCTGGAAGGAAATGCGCGACCCCGTGAGCGATGCTTACATACTCTACAAAAACGACGATATATTGAAAATCAACACCAATCAACCGGCAATCTCGCAAGACTATAACATCAACTTCTCGGGCGGCAACGACCGCGGCAAGTATTACGCCGGTCTTGGCTACTATAACGCTGAAGGTGCTCTCAAATCTACCTTCTACAAACGCTACAACTTCTCATTCACCGGCAGCTACAAACTGACAAGCTGGTTGGAGTCGAACTCTGTGTTCAACTACACTCGCGCCAATTGGCTCAACGATGTGCCCATCAGCTCAGGCGGCATTCTGTCTGCAGGTCAATTCTTCAACCGCGCCATGGGCTACAAATTTGTGCGCTATCGCGACGAAGACGGCAACGACCTCTACGGTTTCGGCAGCCCCACACTCAACGTGAATGTAAACAAAAACAACTTCGACCGCGACTACCAAAGCGACAAATTTTCAATGACTCAAGGCTTGACAGCTACAATCATGCCCGGATTGACATTGAAAGGCACCATGTCATGGTTCTACAACGAGCAAAACAACGAAGAATTTAACCGCGCTTACGTCACCAGCCAAGCCGGAGCTATCAACCCCGAAGGCACAGCAGGCGTAAACCGCAACTACTATTCATCGGCAAGTTTCAGCCGCTACTTCAACCAAACTTACAACTTGGTGGCTAACTTCAACCGCACATTCAACGACGACCACTATCTCAATGTGATGTTGGGTACCGAGTTCTACAAGAGCAGCTACAAAGCAATGTCAGCTTCAGGTTACGGCTCGCCCACAGGCGACTTCCCCGACCTTTCGCTCACTCAAAACGACGCCAATGTGCAATCGCGCGTAATCGACTCTGAACACAAAAACGAGTCGTTGCTCTCATTCTTTGGCCGCGTGGAGTATGACTACAAAGACAAATATCTTATTGCCGCAACATTCCGCGAAGACGGTTACTCTCGCCTCATCAACAACCGTTGGGGTTTCTTCCCCGGTGTATCTGCCGGTTGGGTATTCTCTAAAGAAAACTTCTTCAACGAGTTAGTGCCCGAACGCATCCTCAACTATGGTAAGTTGCGCGCCTCATTCGGTTACAACGCAACAATCAACAGCCGCTACCTTGGCTACTACACCCTGCAAGGCGAATATGGCGCTTACAAATATGACGGCGCTTACGGCTATCGCATCTCAACATTGCCCAACCCCGACTTGAGCTGGGAGAAAACACGCACCGGCGAGGTTGGTATTGACCTCGGTTTCTTGCAAAACCGTTTCAACCTCGGCTTGACATATTACAACCGCACAACTATCGACAAATACGCTTCTCTCTCTTTGCCGCAAACCACCGGCTTCTCAAGCGTAATCTACAACAACGGTCAATATCGCAACCAAGGTGTTGAAATTGACGTGAACGCTACGCTGTTGCGCACTCGCGACTTCTCATGGACTCTCGGCGCAAACATCACCTACAATAACAACAAAATCGTGAAACTTCCCTTCAACGACCAGTGGCGCAACCACCAAACAAACTGCACTGAGGTCTACTCGGGCAACGGCGACGAAACTACATTCGTCGGTGGATACTACGAAGGCGCTAACCCGTTTGAATTTGTTGGATACGGTGCTGTTGGCATGCTCCGCACTCAAGACCAAATTGATGCTCTCGGCGACTACATCGACACATCATCTACATACAACGCCGGTATCTACGCTACCGAGGCAGGTCACCAACGTCTCCTCGCTCTTGGCTATGCCGAGAAAAACTGCGTGCAATTGATGCCCGGTGACCTCTACTTCGAAGACCGCAACGGCGACAACCGCATCGACTCTAAAGACCGCAAAGTGCTCGGTCACCTCGACCCCCACTGGACCGGCGGTTTCAACACCACTCTCAGCTGGAAAGGCTTGCAACTCTATGCTCGCTTCGACATGGGCTTCGACTTCCAAGTGTATGAGTCGAACGTAGCTTTCTGGTTGGGCGAAGGCCAAGGCGCTATGGCATTTAACGATGACATCCGCAACACTTGGACACCCGACAACCCCAATGCTAAATATCCCCGTGTGGCTTGGGCTTCGCAATACGGCACCGACAACTACATCCGTTCAAACTCATTCTTCACCCAAAACGGCAACTATCTCGCTTGCCGCGAGCTGTCTCTGTCATATCAATTGCCGCTCAACATCTGCCGCAAGTTCGCTTGCCAAGGATTGCAGCTCTCTGTAACAGGTCAAAACCTCGGTTACATCAAATCATGCTCAATCCCCTTGCCCGACAACACCACTTACACCAGCGGTAACACTGCCGGTTGGGGCGGCACATACAACTTGCCTCGCACAGTCATTTTTGGTTTAAATCTCACTTTCTAACGTGAAAAATTTTCAATTTATGAAACGTATAATCAGCAAAATCGCTTTAGCAGGTTTGATCACTGCATCGGGCATCTCCTTCAGCTCATGCAACGACCTCGACCAAACTCCTGTCGACAGCTTCACAGCATATAATTTCTGGACTAAATCGTCAGAATTTACCGGAAACATCTCGGCTTTGGCTCAAATGTTCCGCGCCAACTATCCGGCAAACATCCTGTTCTACGCCGGCGAATTGCGTGCCGGAAGCCTCACCCTCAACACTATTGACGGTTCGGGCACACTCAACCCCGAGTACATCCAAAACCTCTACGACGACAGCCACACTCAGTTCTCAAACATGGGCAGCTATTATGGCTTCATCACCGACTGCAACGAGTTGATTTATCAATGCGACAACGCAGCCGAAGGTGTGATTGACAGCTCTACCCGCAACGGCCTCAAAGCTATGGCTTACGGCTGGCGTGCCTTCTGCATGTTCCAAATGTATCGCATGTATGGCGGCGTTGTTATCCGCACAACCCCCGACGTGACTCTCGGTCAATACGACCCCGTCAAGCTCTACAAAGCCCGCTCGAGCAGCGAGGAGACTCTCGCCCAAATCAAGAGCGACATTGCCGAGTCTCTCAACCTGTTCAACAACTCAACCTTTGTGTTTGCTGCAGGTAAAGAAGACTACTACTGGAACAAAGCGGCAACCGAAATGCTTGCCGGTGAGGTTTATCTCTGGTCAGGCAAAGTGTCAACCGGCAACCACACCGCCAATCCCGCCGATGTTGCTACTGCCAAACAATATTTCTTGAACGTGGTCAACAACTACAACAAGAAATTGGTAGACAACTATTTCGACATCTGGACAACTCCCCACAGCAGCGAGTCAATCTACAGCATCTGCTACTCCTCTGAAAACGACGCTGTCTACTACACCTATCCCGCCACTTACTTCTTGTGGTCGCGCACCACAGGTGCCGGATACAACAGCTATTGGAGCACCCACACTAAAGACGGTTGGGGTCACAACGACGGCAAATCGGTTAACCGCTTCGGCCGCTGGTGCGACACTGCCACCGGTGAGGTGACCGACGTTGACTCTTGGCAACAAACAAGCTTCGGCCCCATGCGCTATGCATACAAAAACGCTCTCTACTTCCAGTTTGACGAAAACGACAGCCGTCGCGACATGTTCTACCCCTGCTGGAAAGTCACCGACGCCGAAAAAGCCGACGGCACAAACTACATTGACAACTTCGACTACAAAGCTCGCACCTCTACCGACAACTGCATGGTTGGCTCATACACCTGCAAAATACGTCCCGGCTTTGTGTCAAGCTCAACATACTACACTTTCAATAACGATATGCCCATCTATCGCTTGAGCGAAGCATATATGTATCTTGCCGAATGCTACAACTACGAAGGCAACAACAACGAAGTGGCAAAATACATCAACGTTGTGCGTCAACGCGCTTACGGCGACAAATGGGATGCCGACAAATACGGCTTCAAAGCCGGCTCGTTCGCCGAAAACGAAGCTGCTATCTTGCACGAAAAAGATAAAGAATTTGTAATGGAAGGCACACGTTGGTTCGACCTTGTTCGTCTCTCTGTCGACAAATCGGGCGACCGCCTGTCAAGCCTTGTATTCAAGCCCCAAGGCTGCGTTGGATATGGTTTGGACGTGGCCAACTGTCCCTGGATGCTTGAAGGTGACGGCACTCCTTGCGAGACATCAACTCCCGTGCTCTCTTCAGAGTTCGCCTACAAAGTGCTCTGGCCAATCGACGCCACACTGCTCAACTCTGACTCTGAAATCAAGCAAAACCCCGGATATGGTGCTAAGGCTGACCGCACACAAAACGACTGACACCATATATTTGTACTTATCAATAATACTTTCTTAATTTAATACGTAGGTTTGGGAGGTAAGCGCGCGATGCGTTTACCTCCTATTTTTCGTGCCTGTCAATTATTTTTCGCCCCTTTTTGTGTTTTGTAGCGGGTTTTTTATTAATTTTGTGTGTGCATTTGCACGCATCACCATTTATAGAGAATAATCAAACTATTTAATATTAAATATCTTTTATGGCTACAAAACCTTTTAAGTATCAAGAGATGTTTCCTCTTGGTGCCGACA
>CAZYNO010000001.1:0-33943 GCA_964648845.1 uncultured Bacteroides sp. | reverse complement strand
TTGTCAACGAGCCGCCGCGACTTGTTGCCACCTGGCGCTATCCCGACGAAAAATATTTTGACACCCTCAGCGAGAGCCACAAATTCTACGCCGAAGCGATACACCGCCGCGCCGCCCACATGATATCCCTGCTCAAACAAAAGCTCTAACCCACCCACGGCCGAGCCCTATGGCAGCAGCACCCGCAAGGGTTGCCACTTGCATGCTTCTCCTTACTTTGCAATGAATTTTTTGCCGGATTGGATGTATAGATTGCCGGGGACGGTCTTTGCCACGCGGCGGCCCATGATGTCGTATATTGTATTGTCGTTGATGCGCACGTCGCTTGTGATGTCGCTAACCGATGCGGGGAAATCATCGGTCTCAACAAAATTCACAAAATATGCCCACCCTTGTGTTTCGCTATATGTGTCGGCACTTCCTACCGGCACGTACACAGTTATTTTTTCATTGAACATACAAAGATAGCCAAACGGAGAGGGCACACAATTGGCATTCTCATTTGTTTCGCACGTGGGCGGCACTGCGCTGTGGCTATATATCATTTGACAGCTATTCCAGCCAAAGCACGAATTTATGCCCAAAAATTCGGTAGATGCCGGGAACGATGCCGACGTCACGCTGCTGCAGCCATAGAAAGCTTCACTTTGAACAACCTTCAGTCCTTCATTCAAATAGATGTCTGTCAGCGCTCTGCAATCATAGAATGCTTGTTTGCCGATAGTATCTACCTCTGCCGGGAAAACAACTTTTGTTAGGCTCGTACATTCATTGAACATTAATTCCGGTATTTTTGTCAATTTTGCGGGCAAAGTCACGCTCTCAAGCTCGTAGTTGTTGCCAAACTGCTCGGTGCCCTCAATATTTACGCAGCTGTTGGGCAGCACAACATCCTTGAAGCTGCAGCCGTAGAATGCACATTCGCCGATGGTTTCAAGACCTTCCGGAATAGTGATTTCGGTGAGTTTGGCACCGAAAAATGCGCCTGTGCCAATGCGTCTGATTGTCGATGGCAGCACCAGTGAGCCATGTAAATAGCTACAGTAGCCAAATGCGGCATCTTCAATTGTTTCAAAACCTTCGGGCAATACCAACTTGTCGAAATTTAGTGTGCGACACTCGCCAAAGCTGTAGTAACCAATGCTTTTTAGTTTAGACGGTATATTTATTTCAGTAAGGTGAGTACCAAAATAAAAAGCTTGTTTGCCAATGCGTTCTACATCATTAGGCAGAATGAGATGTTTCAATCTTGTGAGGTAAATAACGCCTTGCAAAGTGCTGACCTGCTCTGAGTGCCAGAAAGCATTGTCAGGCACACTATGGCTCTCAATATTAACGTCGCTAAGATTAATAACCGAAACACGGCCATGAAATGTAGCTCCCCACAATGCATCAAAGTCATTGTCGTTTATTGTGCCATGCACAACCAACGAGTCAATATCCGTAATCTTATCTTCGATAGCCGAAGCCAACTCTCCGGCATTAACCGTAACGTCAAGTGTTGTAACATCAAGATGCAAAACATCTGAAGCATTTTCGTCGGATAGGGTACGCACATTCTCAATAGGCCTATCCACTAATGTCAACTGCGACAAATACTCATGACTAAAGTTTTCAGTCGCACGACAAGGCAGGCATGCCATCACTGCAGCAACACTCACCAAAATCTTTAAAACAGCTTTCATGTCTTTAAAAGGTTTAAAGTTTCACAAACTACACCGCCGATAACCGTTGCATTATCGGCGATGTAACTTTTGAAACCGTGGTTAATTAATGTTTATTTTTATACTATCAAATAATTGATTGTTAATGTAATATGAAACTTTAGGTGGTAGTCTCAATTTTTCTACTGTGTAGGCGATTGTATCGCCTTCATAATATGGCGGAAACGTGTATGGTTACAGTATATGCCGGGGGTGTGTGAGGAGGCCTAGCCGGTGGTGTCCCATCCGGAGGTGTTGAATACGCTGATAGCATAGCTTCAGCGAAAGGAGTGATGCTGCAGCACAGTATCGCTGCTAAAAACAGATTTAATCTCATGATTATAAATTTATTGGTTAGTAAAAAAAGGTTTATTTTCTGTGACATCATAATGATTGCCGCAGCCACTTATCGCAATAAGTAACAGCGAAATAACGAAGACTTTAATATGTTTATTTGCCGACTTCATGGTAGCAAATATCTTTCGAAGTGAAGTTCAGTTACAATGTATATATGCTTGTTATGCAATGAGAACCAAAGGTTTGTTATCTCGCCGCCAGATTTACAAATCAAAATTAATATTTCCAAATATTTTCTACAAAAATTTAAACTTTGCGAATTTTTTCATAGAGATTAATTCTCCGGTTTGGAGATGCAACGTCTCCGACATTGGCCGGCTTGGGTTGGCGCAGGCCTCACTGAACACCGACTTCGCAGTGTTAAGAGGATGTAATTTTTGGGGTGGATTGGGCAAAATGTAGTAATTTTGCGGGGTAAAAAAATTATTGCTACAATGAATCAATCGCTGAAGGGGCACAGCGCGATGCTGTGCGCCAATGTTATGTGGGGATTAATGTCGCCCATCGCAAAGTTTGTGATGATTGGCGGACTTATCACCCCGTTGATAGTCACGAATCTACGCATTGCCGGCGCAATGATACTCTTCTGGATAGCGTCTATGTTTATGCCGCGTGAGCATGTGCCCGCCAAAGATTTGGCTCGACTGTTCGTGGCCTCGCTGCTTGCCATAGTGTTCAATCAGGGCTGCTTTATTTTTGGCGTGGGCCTCACCACTCCGGGCGACGCGTCAATCATCACCACAAGCATGCCGCTGTGGGCCATGATACTCTCGGCCGTGATACTCAAAGACCGCATCACCGGACGCAAAGTTGCCGGCATTATTGCCGGAGCCGTGGGCGCCACACTGCTCATTGCCGGCGGCAAAAGCCACTCAAACCTTGCCGTGGCGCCTACAAACGCCATACTCGGCGACATTCTGGTGCTCACCGCGCAATTCAGCTACGCCCTCTACATAGTTATATATAAGGACTTTGTGCGAAAATATTCCATGTTCACAATCATGAAGTGGATGTTTACGTTTGCCTTTGTGTGCGTGCTGCCGTTTTCGGCACAAAGCCTCGCTGCCACCGACTGGACACAGCTGAGTCTGCTGCAAGCCGGCGGCATAGTTTACATCGTGGTCTTCGCCACATTCGTTGCCTACACATTCATTGTTGTTGCACAAAAGCGACTCAGTCCCACCGTCACCGCCACTTACAACTATGTGCAGCCCACCGTGGCATGCGTTGTGGCAATAATGTGGGGCATGGACTCGTTCAGCGTAGCGAAAGGTATAGCTATAATTCTCATCTTTTCAGGCGTCTACCTGGTGACTCGCGGCAAATAGCAGCGCTAAAGCGGCATTCATATCATTATGTTTGAAATTATGCATTTTTTGTGTGTTTGTGTCATTAAAATTTGCATATTTTAGCATTTTGTTATATCTTTGCAAGTGATTTTAGGTTTCTGCATAACTGCATATTTAGGCCTACTTGTTTCACTAAAATCTATGAAAAGATGTCTGAATGTATAATGAACAATGCCAACACTGAGACTCACCACAAATATTTGCCTGACCCACAAGGACTTTACAACCCGAAATACGAGCACGACGCTTGCGGTGTAGGTCTGCTTGTGAACATTCGCGGCATAAAATCGCACCAGCTTGTTGAAAACGGCCTCAAAGTGCTTGAGCACATGGTGCACCGCGGAGCTGACGGTGCCGACGACAAAACCGGCGACGGTGCCGGCATCATGGTGCAAATACCCCACGAATTTATCCTGCTGCAAGGCATAGCCGTGCCCGAGAAAGGTCGCTACGGCACCGGATTGGTGTTTCTGCCCAAAGACCCCGAGACGCAGGACATAATGCTGAACATTATAGAGCGAGAAACTCTCGAAGCCGGACTATCTTTCCTGCCCGTGCGCGACGTGCCCACAAACAACGAACAGCTCGGACAAGTGGCACGCAAAGCCGAGCCGGCAATCAAACAAATATTCATTGCCGACGAAACATCAGACACTCCCCTCGAGCCGCGCCTCTACGTGCTGCGCCGCAAAATAGAAAAGAAAATTGCCGAGTCGCAAATTGCCGACAAAGGCGACTTCTACATTGTCTCACTCTCGTCGAAGAACCTTGTGTATAAAGGCATGCTGTCATCGCTGCAGCTGCGCTACTACTTCTCCGACTTGATGAGCCCCTACTTCACCACAGCCATGGCTCTGGTGCACTCACGCTTCAGCACCAACACATTCCCCACATGGTCGTTGGCACAGCCTTTCCGCTTGCTCGGTCACAACGGCGAAATTAACACCATACAAGGCAACCGAATGTGGATAAAAGCTCGTGAAAGTGTGCTCAGCCCCTCAAACTTTGCCGCTGCCGACGTGATGCCCATAATACAAGAAGGCATGAGCGACAGCGCCTCGCTCGACAATATCCTCGAATTTTTGGTGATGAGCGGCATGAGCCTTCCCCATGCCCTTGCCATGCTCGTGCCCGAAAGTTTCAACGACAAAAACCCCATATCGCCGGGGCTGAAATCGTTCTACGAATACCACTCAATATTGATGGAGCCGTGGGACGGCCCCGCAACATTGCTGTTCAGCGACGGACGCTATGCCGGTGGCATGCTCGACCGCAACGGCTTGCGCCCGGCACGCTATCTCATCACCAACAACGACAACATGATCATCGCCTCAGAGATGGGCGTATTGCCGTTTGAGGCTGCCGAAGTGAAAGAAAAAGGCCGACTCTGCCCGGGCAAAATGCTCATGGTAGACATGGAGCAAGGCAAAGTGCTGCACGATGCCGAGCTCAAAGAGATGCTTGCCGGCGAATTTCCCTACCACGACTGGTTGTCGCGCAACCGCATAAAACTCGACAAAATAAAATCAGGACGCAAAGTTGCCAACACCGTCGACAACTACAGCCGCCTGATGAAGACATTCCTCTACAACACCGAAGAGATTGAACGCATCATCACACCAATGGTTGCCGAGGCCAAAGAGCCCATCAACTCTATGGGCAACGACACACCGCTGGCAGTGTTCAGCGAAAACTCGCAGCTGATGTTCAACTACTTCCGCCAACACTTTGCACAAGTCACCAACCCGCCCATCGACCCGCTGCGCGAAGAGTTGGTGATGAGTCTCACCACATATATCGGTGCTATCGACCTCAACCTCATTGAACCCACACCCGCGCTCTGCAAAATGGTTGAGCTGAAGCGCCCCATCCTCACCAACCGCGAGCTCGACTTGCTCTGCAACCTGCGCTACAAAGGCTTCAACACTCGCAAGCTCCCCATGGTGTTTGCCGTGAACGACGGCTGCAAAGGCCTTGAAGAAGGAATAAAAGCACTGTGCGAAGAAGCCGAAAAAGCCGTAGACCAAGGCTGCAACTACATTGTGCTCAGCGACCGCGGCGTTGACAAAGACCACGCCCCGATACCGTCAATATTGGCAACATCGGCAGTGCACCACCACCTCATTGACTGCCGCAAACGCGTGCAGACAGCGCTCATCGTTGAGACCGCCGAGGCACGCGAGATTATGCACTTTGCCCTGCTGTCGGGCTACGGTGCCAGCGCCGTAAACCCCTATCTCGCTTTTGCCGCCATCAATCAGCTCGTAAACGACAAAGAGATACAGCTCGACTTCGACACCGCTGTCAAAAACTATATCAACTCAGTAGACAAAGGCTTGCTGAAAATTATGTCAAAGATGGGCATATCAACCTTGGCAAGCTACAAAGGCGCTCAGCTGTTTGAAGCCATCGGACTCAGCGACGAGCTTTGCGAAAAATATTTCGGCTCTACGGTCAGCAAAATCGGCGGCATAACCTTAGAAGACATCAGCCGCTCTATACTCCGCGTTCATGCCGAGGCATTCAGCGACGATTTCGACGTGAATGCACCGCTCGAAAATCGCGGCACCTACACCTTCCGCAAAGACGGCGAGCAACACGCGTGGAACCCCAAAACAATCTCTACGCTGCAACTTGCCACACGTCAAAACAGCTACGAGAAATTCAAAGAATTTACAAATCTCGTTGACAACAAACCCAAGCCCATATTCATTCGCGACTTCCTCGACTATAAGCGCGGCGAAGCAATACCTATCGAAGAGGTTGAGCCCGTTGAAGACATCATGCACCGCTTTGTTACCGGCGCAATGTCGTTCGGCTCTATCAGCCGCGAGGCTCACGAGGCACTCAGCATAGCCATGAACCAAATCGGTGCACGCTCAAACACCGGCGAAGGCGGCGAAGACTCTGAGCGCTTCAAACCGCGCGAAGACGGCACATCGGCACGCAGCGCCATCAAGCAAGTGGCGTCGGGACGTTTTGGCGTCACCGCCGAATATCTTGTGAATGCCGACGAGATACAAATCAAAATAGCCCAAGGCGCCAAGCCCGGCGAAGGCGGACAATTGCCCGGCTTCAAGGTTGACAAAGTGATAGCAAAAACACGTCACTCAATACCCGGCATCTCGCTGATTTCGCCTCCCCCACACCACGACATCTATTCTATCGAAGACTTGGCTCAGCTGATTTTCGACCTCAAAAACATCAATCCCAAAGCCAACGTCAGCGTGAAACTCGTTGCCGAGAGCGGCATTGGCACCATAGCCGCCGGCGTGGCTAAAGCCAAAAGCGACCTCATCACCATCAGCGGCAGCGAAGGCGGCACCGGTGCTTCTCCGGCAAGCTCAATACGCTATGCCGGCCTACCCTCAGAGATTGGCCTTGCCGAGACGCAGCAAACACTCGTGCTCAACAATCTGCGCGGACAAGTGAAGCTGCAGGTTGACGGCCAACTCAAAACCGCCCGCGACGTCATCATTATGGCTATGCTCGGCGCCGAAGAATACGGCTTTGCCACTGCCGCACTGATTGTGCTTGGCTGCGTGATGATGCGCAAATGCCACATGAACACTTGCCCAGTGGGCGTTGCCACTCAGAATGCCGAATTGCGCGAGCGCTTCAAAGGCCGCTCGGTGCACTTGGTGACTTACTTTAAATTCCTCGCACAAGAGATACGCGAAACTCTCGCCGAAATCGGTGTGCGTTCGCTCGAAGATATCATCGGCCGCAGCGACTTGCTCACCGTCAAAGCCGGACAATTGTCGACAAAGACCAACAATCTTGACTTCGGCAAAATCATCTACTTCCCCGAAGAAAGCAGCAAAAACGCCATCAAGCATGTGGCATCGCACTCTTACGACATCGACAAGGTGCTCGACCGCAAACTCATTGCCCGCAGCTATGCCTCGCTCGAAAAGAAGATGCCCGTGCAACTCGACTTCAACATCACAAACACCGACCGCTCGGTTGGCGCTATGCTCTCGGGCGTGGTGGCAGCAAAATACGGCAACGAAGGGCTGCCCGAAAACTGCATAAACTGCACATTCAAAGGCTCTGCGGGACAAAGCTTCGGCGCATTCCTGGCTCACGGCATATCTATGCGCCTTGAGGGCGACGCCAACGACTATGTGGGCAAAGGTCTGTCTGGCGGTAAAATTGTTATCGTTCCGCCGGCTTGCAGCACATTCAAGCCCCAAGACAACATCATTGCCGGCAACACATTGCTCTATGGCGCAACTTCAGGCGAGATTTACATCAACGGCCGCGTTGGCGAACGTTTCTGCGTGCGCAACTCGGGTGCAATAGCCGTGGTTGAAGGCGTGGGCGACCACTGCTGCGAATATATGACCGGCGGACGCACCGTGGTGCTCGGCACAACAGGACGCAACTTCGCTGCCGGCATGAGCGGCGGCATTGCCTACGTCTGGAACCCCAACGGCGACTTCGACTACTTCTGCAACATGGAGATGGTTGAGCTGTCGCTAATCGAAGATATGGCCGACAACCGCGAGCTTTACAGGCTCATCAGCAACCACTACAAATACACTCGCAGCCCTCTTGCCGCTCAAATGCTTGAAAACTGGCAAGAGTATGTTGACCAATTTATCAAGGTTATACCTTACGAATACAAAAAAGTGCTCGACGGCGAATAGTGCCTACAAAATGCATTTTTTGTTTGCAAAATTCGGTGCAAAACTTTATTTTTGCACCGAATTATTTGCTCTAACACTTAAATCTATAATAATGAACTCTAACTCTATTGCTCATTCAAACAACGACGGTTTCTATAAACTCTCGTGGTTGCAACGCATTGGCTTTGGTTCGGGCGATTTGGCACAAAATCTCATCTACCAAACCATAGGCATGTATTTATTATTTTTCTATACCAATGTCTACGGACTTGAGCCCGCAGTGGCTGCCGTGATGTTTTTGATAGTCAGAATAATCGACGTGATTTGGGACCCTCTTGTGGGCACTTTCGTTGATAAGCACAACCCCAAAGCCGGCAAATACCGCTCATATCTTGTGCTCGGCGGCATACCCCTCACCGGCTTCGCAATTTTATGCTTCTGGAACGGATTTTCGGGCTCACTGCTCTATGCCTATGTGACTTACGTGGGGCTGTCGATGTGCTACACGCTGGTCAACGTGCCCTACGGTGCTCTCAACGCCTCACTCACACGCGACACCGACGAAATCACCATTCTCACATCAACTCGCATGTTTATGGCAAACCTTGGCGGCCTTGCCGTGGGCATGGGTGTGCCCATCATCGTCAAGCTCATCAGCGGCGACCAAGGCGACAAGATGCCCGAGTCGCCCTCGGCATGGTTCACCACCATGACAATCTACGGTCTTGTGGGCCTCGCCTTGCTGGTGTTCTGCTTCGCACAATGCCGCGAGCGCGTGGTGATGCAGCAAAAAGAGACAGCAAACGTCAAAGTGTCTGACCTCTGGATGGAGTTTGTGCACAATCGTCCGCTGCGCATACTCGCCTTCTTCTTCATCACCGCCTTCGCAATGATGGCTGTCGGCAACTCGGCAGGCGCATACTACATAAACTACAACCTCAACGGCACAGCCACTCAGCTGTCGATATTCATGGCTTTAGGCTCAATCCCGGCATTCATATTCATGCCGCTCATCCCCGCCATAAAGCGCAAAGTCGGCAAAAAAGGAATGTTCTACATCTTCCTCATCACCGCAATCGTTGGCATGGCAATACTCTACATTGTGTCGGTAGTGCCCTCGCTGAAAAGCCAAATGTGGATTGTCTACGTGGCTCAATTCATTAAATCGTCGGGCGTGATTGTTGCCACCGGCTACATGTGGGCTCTGGTGCCTGAAGTGATAAGCTATGGCGAATATACCCACGGACGTCGCATTGCCGGAATTGTCAACGCCCTCACCGGCATATTCTACAAAGCCGGCATGGCACTCGGCGGCGTGGTGCCCGGATTAGTGCTCTCGTTTGTGGGCTTCAACAAAGACCTCGCCACACAAACACCGTTTGCCGAGCAAGGCATCCTTTGGCTCGTGGCTGTGATACCCGCAATATTGCTCGTGCTCGCCATGTTTATCATCTCTAAATACGAACTCGACGACGATGTGATTGACAATATCAATCGCGAAATCGCTAAACGCAACAACGCCGAATAAATGAAATCGCTCATAACACTGACTCTCACCGCCCTGCTTTGCCTCGCCGCAAAAGCTCAGCGCCCGGCTCACAGCGCCTTCGCCGACAAATTCATGCTCGGCTGCGCGGTCAACGAGCGCCAGGTTGCCGGTGCCGACAAGCAAGGCGCACAAATAGCAGCCTACAATTTCAACTCTATCGTGGCTGAGGACGTGATGAAGTCGGAAAACATTCACCCCAAGCAAAACAAATACAACTGGACTCAAGCCGACAAGTTTGTGAAGTTTGGCGAGGCGAACAATATGTTCATCGTCGGACACTGTCTGATTTGGCACTCGCAACTCGCCAAATGGTTTTGTGTTGACAAACACGGAAATCAAGTGAGCGCCGACGTGCTCAAACAACGCATGCACGACCACATATTCACTATCATGCAGCGCTACAAAGGCCGCATTAAAGGCTGGGATGTGGTCAACGAGGCGGTGCTCGACAACGGCTCTATGCGCAACAGCCCGTTCTACCAAATTCTCGGCGACGAATACATATCTCTCGCCTTCAAATATGCTCACGAAGCCGACCCCGACGCCGAGCTATACTACAACGACTATGGCATGGACAACCCCAATCGCCGCGCCACAGTGGTGAAAATTGTGCAGCAACTCAAAGCTGAAGGGCTGCGCATCGACGCTATCGGCATGCAGAGCCACATCGGCATGGACTATCCCGACTTTGCCGAGTTTGAAAAGTCGATAAACACTTTTGCCGCCTTAGGCTGCAAAGTCAATATCACCGAGCTCGACATGAGCGCGCTGCCAACAAAAATACGCGGTGCAAACATCTCCGACAAGCTTGCTTATTCGCAAGAAGCCGACCCATACAAAGACGGCCTTCCCGCCGACGTTTCAAAAACCTGGAACGACCGTATGACTCGCTTTATGGATATGCTGCTAAAGCATAGCAACGACATTGACCGCGTGAACTTTTGGGGCGTGACCGACGGCGACTCGTGGAAGAACAAGTGGCCAATCAAAGGGCGCACCGACTATCCCCTCGCCTTCGACCGCAACGGCAATGCCAAGCCTTTCTTGCAAGAGTATATCAACCCGCGCAAAGCCACATTCTCGGCATTTTCATACGACGTGCCCAACGGCAGCATCAGCACACCCAACCCGCTGCTGCCCGGCTGCTATCCCGACCCCACAATCCTCAAAGTCGGCGGCGACTACTATTTGGCAAACTCATCGTTCGTATTCTTTCCCGGCGTGCCAATATGGCACAGCACCGACCTCAAAAATTGGGAGCGTCTCGGCTACGTGCTCAACCGGCCGTCGCAGCTGCAAATAGCTGACAGCTTGCGCATTTCGGGCGGCGTATATGCCCCGCAGTTGGCCTATAACCCCGCCAACAAGCTCTTCTACATGATAAATACCAACGTGGGCGGAGGCGGCAACTACTATGTCACCACCACCGACCCCAAAACGCAGACCTGGAGCGACCCCGTATGGCTGCCCGAAGTGGGAGGCATCGACCCGTCGTTCTTCTTCGACAACGACGGCAAAGCTTACATTGTGAACAACGACGTGCCCGAAGGCAACGAGCTATACTCGGGACACCGCGCTATATACATTCGCGAATTTGATTGGCACACCGGCAAAGTTGTCGGGCAGCAACGCATGATACTCAACGGCGGCATCAATCCGGCAGAAAAACCGGTATGGATTGAAGGCCCGCACCTTTATCACATCGGCAGCAAATACTACCTGATGTGCGCCGAAGGCGGCACCGGGCCAAACCACAGCGAGGTATTGCTCGAAACCGAAAGCCTCGACAAACCGTTCACACCGTGCAAAATAAACCCCATACTCACTCAGCGCAATCTTGACAGCAACCGTGCAAACCCCGTGACTTGCGCCGGACACGCCGACCTGGTTGAAGGCCCCGACGGCAATTGGTATGCCGTATTTCTTGCCGTGCGCCCGAACGGCACAGACGGCCATGACATCATGGGCCGCGAAACATACATGCTCCCCGTGCAGTGGATTGACGGTCAGCCGGTGATACAATATCCCGAAGCACCCATTGCCATAGCTCCGCGCAAAGTTGTGAACGCGCGGCTGTGGCACGACGGCGACCTCAGCTACGATGCTTTCTATTTGCGCAACCCCGCAAAACAGTTCTACACCATAGATAACGGCAACCTTGTGCTCGATGCAAAATCCACCAAACTCGTTGACCGCAAAGCTCCGGCAATGGTGTGCCGCTGGGTCACCGAACTTGCTTTTGAAGCATCAACAACAGTGACATTCAACCCCGAGACAGCCGACGACTTTGCCGGCATGGTGCTCTTCCAGGGCGACGACAACTACATCACCTTCGGACTCTCGCTCGACGACGATAACAATCTGTGTCTGAAACTGTCGCAAAAATGCGGCGACAACGCCGACACTTATTCTTGCCTCGTCGACAGCCCCACCATCAACCTCAAAATCAAAGCCGACGGCAAAGGAAACTACTATTTCTGCGCCAACGATCACTACTTGACTCAACACATCAGCGCCGACATCCTCAGCACCAAAACCGCCGGAAACTTCACCGGCACAGCCGTAGGAGTCTACGCTACAGCAAACTATAATTCACCTAACTAAAATCTTACTAACATGAAACAAAGGTATCTCTTCCCGAGCGACTACATGGCCGACCCTGCAGTGCACGTGTTCAACGGCCGCATATACATCTATCCCTCGCACGACCGCGACAGCGGTGCCGCCCAAAACGACAACGGCGACCACTTTGAGATGCAAGATTATCACGTGCTCTCTACCGACGACCCCTTGGAGGGCGAAGTGATTGACCACGGCAAAATTCTTGACGTTGCCGACATTCCTTGGGCGGGACGCCAACTTTGGGACTGCGACGTGGCAGAGAAAAACGGCAGATACTTCATGTACTTCCCTCTCAAAGACAAAAACGACGTGTTTCACATCGGCGTAGCTATTGCCGACAAGCCCGAAGGCCCGTTCATTCCGCAGCCCGATCCTATACGCGGCAGCTACTCTATCGACCCGGCAATACTCAAAGACGGCGACGCATACTACATGTATTTCGGCGGTCTGTGGGGCGGCCAACTGCAACGCTATCGCGACAACAAAGCCCTTGAAGACCCGCACCTCAACCCCGACTGCCAAGACGCCATACCTTCGCGCGTGGTGCGTCTCAGCGACGATATGCTGCAATTTGCCGAAGAGCCGCGTCCGGTTATCATCCTCGACAAGCACGGCTTGCCGCTCAAAGCCGGCGACAATCGCCACCGCTTTTTTGAAGCCTCGTGGATACACAAATACAACGGCAAATATTACTTCTCATACTCTACCGGCGACACGCATCGCCTCTGCTATGCCATAGGCGACAATCCCTACGGCCCATTTGTCTATCAAGGCTGCATCATGACTCCCGTTGTGGGCTGGACCACTCACCACGCCATTGTCGAATATAAAGGCAAATGGTATCTGTTCCACCACGACTGTGTGCCCTCTAACGGCATCACCTGGCTGCGCAGCCTCAAAGTTGTTGAATTGCAATACGACGCCGAAGGCCACATCCTCACCATCGACGGCGGCGGCACCGGCGAAGAATAATAAAAAAGCTCTCTCTTATGCGCAAATTTTTTCTGCTCACCGCATTGGTTATTGCCGCGGTGGCGCACGCCAACCTTTGGCTGTCAAGCGACACCGTGCGCGCCGTGCAACGCATTGACGTAGATTCCGAATTGGGCGACGAGGGTTATGCCATCAGCAAAGACGCCGCCGGCATCGTAGTCACCGCCGGCACGTGGCGCGGACTGATGTATGGCCGCTACGCCCTGCAACGCATGAAGGCTTGCGGACAACTCGACACGCTGACGCACGTGGTCAGTGTGCCCCAATACTCGCTGCGCATACTCAACCATTGGGACAACCTCGACGGCACCGTTGAGCGCGGATATGCCGGCAGCAGCATTTGGCGCTGGGAAGAGCTGCCCGACAGCATCTCACCGCGCTACGCCGAGTATGCCCAAGCGTGTGCCTCGGTGGGCATAAACGGCACGGTGCTCAACAATGTCAACGCCTCGCCGACTATACTCACCGACAAATATATCACCAAAGTGGCACGCATTGCCGATGTGCTGCGGCGCTACGGCATACGTGTGTATCTGTCGGTAAATTTCGCCTCACCGATGCGTATAGGCAATTTGCGCACTGCCGACCCATACAACGACGACGTTGTGGCTTGGTGGCAGAAAAAAGTTGACAGCATATACGCAAAAATTCCCGACTTTGGCGGCTTTCTTGTGAAAGCAAATTCCGAAGGCCAACCCGGGCCTTGCGACTTCGGACGCTCGCACGCCGTCGGTGCAAATATGCTGGCTCGCGCGCTTCGCCCGCACAACGGCATAGTGATGTGGCGCGCATTTGTCTACTCGCCCACCGATGACGACCGCGCTAAGCAAGCATACATCGAATTTTCACCCCTCGACGGCAAATTTGACGACAACGTTTTTGTGCAAATAAAAAACGGCCCCATCGACTTTCAGCCGCGTGAGCCGCTGAACCCGCTGCTTTGCGACATGCCAAACACCAACGTCATGGCAGAGCTGCAAATCACGCAGGAATATCTGGGCCAAGCAAACCATGTGGTGTATCTGGCATCGCTATGGAGCGAATTTTTCAACTCTCTATCGCTGAACATACTCAAAGGCGTGGCAGGTGTGGCAAACATCGGCGACGCCGACAATTGGACCGGCAACACTCTCGCCCAAGCTAACTGGTATGCCTTCGGCCGCCTCGCCTGGTGTCCGGAGCTATCGCCTAAAGCCATTGCCGACGAGTGGTCACAGCAAACAATCCCGTCTCTGCCCGACAGCGTCCGCAGCCAATTCACCGACATGCTTTGCGGCACTCGCGAGGCTGCCGTAAACTATATGATGCCGCTGGGATTGCACCATCTCTTTGCCTGGGGACACCACTACGGCCCCGAGCCATGGTGCGACATTCCCAACGCACGGCCCGATTGGATGCCGCGCTACTATCACCGCGCCGACAGCCTCGGCATAGGCTTCGACCGCTCATCAACCGGCAGCAACGCCGTCGACGAATATCCCGGCATCTACGCCCGCTACGTTGACGACGTGCAAACATGTCCCGACGAGTTGCTGCTGTGGTTTCACCACGTGCCCTGGACACACCACATGCAGTCGGGGCGCAGCCTGTGGAGCGAACTCTGCCATCGCTACAACATCGGCGTTGACTATGTGGCACACACAATGATACCGACATGGCAATCCATGCAGCCATACGTAGCTGCCGACCTCTATGCCGACATTGCCACGCGCCTCGACACACAGCTCAAAGACGCCGTCTGGTGGCGCGATGCCTGCCTGCTCTACTTCCAACAATACTCACACCTTCCCATCGAAGGCTTCACCCCGGTGCACACTCTCCCCGCCATGCAGCACATCCACTTGCCCATCACCAACTTCGAGTCGCCATCACCCGCCCTCCTCGACTCCCTCCGCTAAAAACAAACATCAAAAAGCATTACACTTTATAGTGGTATATATTTTGTATTTCAAATTATAAAGTGTATATTTGCACCGTAAACTCTTCCAAAGATGATTACAACCAAAACTGAGCAAGAAGTGGAGGCTTTTCTCCGCGAATTCAAACCTAAATTTAACATTTGGGGTATTATCTTCTTGCATCGAGACAAAAATGAAGAAGCTCTTCGAGCACTCGGTATCACACCGGTCGCTCGCGAAGAAATAATAAAAAAAATTGAAAAGGACGACTATTCACACTCCATTATAGATGAAGCCGCATTCGGAGAAATGTGGGTATTTGGTAAAGACTATGACGGCACCGAATTATACATAAAAATATCATTAGGCGTGCCGGGTAGCAAAACCATTTGCATTTCATTTCACGAGGCAGAATATCCGCTAAATTATCCATTTAAAAAGACGTAATTATGGAACGCTACATCGACCTGAAAAGTCCGCTTACCGGTGGTAAGGTCAAAGAAGTAAGCACCACTGAAGAAAAAGAATTTCGTAAAGAGAAATTCATTGTGCACGTTAGATATTGCATTTGCGAAGATACCGGTGAACAATTCACCACCACCGAACAAGATACTTTGCAATTTAACGACCTCTACTCGCAATATCGCATTCGTCACGGCATACCATTTGCCGACGAAATTAAAAATATCCGTCTAAGATATGGGCTTAATTATTCACAAATATCTCGTATACTCGGATTCGGAGCTAATCAGTATGCCAAGTATGAAGCAGGAGAGGTGCCTTCTGAGTCAAATGGCAAAATGATTGCTGCAATTAAAAACAAAGATGTGATATTATCTCTGCTATCTGAGTGCAAAGACAGCTTCCTTCCGGGTGAGTACAACCGCATTTTAACCTCAATACGCATGAGCGAATTTCAAGAAGACCCTTATTCTTGTCTCTACGGCGTTATATTCAATGATGATAAACGAACCATATTCAATGGGTATGGATACAAAAACATCGCCAAGCTCTTTGAAACAGTGCTTTACATTGTAAAAAAACACGGCGAAATATTTCCTACAAAGTTGAATAAGATGATGTTTTATTCTGACTTCTACAACTACCGAAAATGCGGGCAATCTATTAGTGGACTTCAGTACTGCGCGATGAACTATGGCCCCGCACCTGAGCACTACGCAACGATATACGACAACATACCTACACTCGAAAAAAAGTTGGTTAAAGCTCACAACATTGTCAGCACATTGCTAACATGCACAGACAATACAACCTTTGGCTCGCTTTCAAAAACCGAAACCGAAACTATTGATCACGTAGTGACAAATCTCAAGTCTCTAAGCGTAACTGAAATAATCGAAGCGAGCCATAAGGAAAGCGCTTGGCAAAACTACGCCCAAACGCACAACTTAATTCCTTACGACGAAGCATTTAACTTGAAATTACTATAGTTAACCCTCCTGTTTTTGTGGAAAAAATAATCGACTTGTTGCCAAAAATGGCATTTTTATACCACTTTTGGCAACAAGTCGATAAGTTATTTGATGGATTGGGCGCTATTTGGTGACGCGCTCAAGCCATTTTACCATTGCGAACATTGTGCCCATAGAGATGACGCACACGGCGAGGAACACCGCCCATGCCACCCAGATGGGATATGCGTTGTAGAGAAGTGTGCCAATCCAGAGCACGGCATTACCTACGGCTGTGGCACCGAGCCAGAGACCTTGACAAAGACCTTGCAAGTGTTTGGGCGCTACTTTCGACACAAACGACAAGCCGAGCGGCGAGATAAACAACTCGGCCACGGTCATAAAGAAGTAGTAGAGTATCAATACCCACGGACCAACCATCATGCTTTCTTTAGCGGCCACCGACATTGAGCGGAACTCTGTGCCTGAGGGGAAGCCGGCCCACAACGACAGCACGGTCATAAACAGATAAGCTATGCCGGCAATACCCATACCGATAGCAATCTTTTTGGGCGTAGACACCTCTTTGCCGCGACGTGAAAGGAAGTTGAAAAGCACCACAATAAGCGGGGTGAGAACGATCACGAAGAACGGATTTACGGCCTGCCACACCTCGGGAGCTATTGACGACGAGTTGACAAAGTCGCGAGCAAATACCGACATTGATGTGCCGTTTTGGTGGAATGAGAACCAGAAGAACACTGCAATGCCGAGCACTGCAAAGAGTGCGTACATGCGTTGACGTATCTCCTTAGCCATAGCAGCTTTTTCTTCAGCGGTATATTTAACGGCTGCCACTTCTTCTTTCTTAGCGGGAGTGGGAAGTTGCTTTTTGGTGATCAGGAAGATGGTGAGAGATATGAGCATGGCTGCCACCGAAGCGATAAACGAGTAGTGGATACCGGTGTTGAATACGTCGAGATATTCCGAGCAGAAAGCGTTCAATGCAGCAGCATTGTCGGCAGCGGTGCAACCTGCAGCAACGGCAAGGTCTTTGAGGTTGGCAAGCACATCGGGAGTCACGGCACCGGCAGCGTCAATATATTGGTGGCAGAGAGCCGGGAGAGCTGCGTTGTATGCCATGTCGTGCACACCAAGCCACCAGCTGCGCAGAGCCGGAGCTACAAACGGAGCGATGAGACCGCCCACGTTGATAAACACGTAGAAAATTTGGAAACCGGCGTCGCGTTGCGAGCTATATTTGGGGTTGTCGTAGAGCTGACCTACTATAGCCTGCAAGTTGCCCTTGAACAAGCCGTTACCAAAGGCTATGAGGAAGAGCGCAAAGCATGTGAATGTCAGCAGCCAAGCGGTGTTGTCGGAAGTGGCGAGGATAGGAATAGCGAGCAAAACATAGCCGGCGGTCATGATAATCAAACCGGTGATGATGGTGCCCTTGTAGTTTTGTGTTTTGTCGGCAATAAGACCGCCAACAAGTGAAAGCACGTAGATACCGCAATAGAAACATGAATAAACAATTGTGCTTGTCTCTTCCGCCAAGCCGAACTTAGAGCAAAGGAAGAGCACCAACACTGCGTTCATGATGTAGTATCCGAAACGTTCGCCCATGTTGCTTAGGGCGGCGGGGATTAACCCCTTGGGATGGTTTTTAAACATACAGTTAGGGTGTGATTTTATGGTTTTGAATATTAGTTTACGATTAAACAAGTTTATCAACTCCGCTAAGTTACTAAATAATAATTTAATAACGCGGATTTTTGCTTATTTTTTTTGCTGTGCGTCAAAAGCCATAGCGTATAGTTTCATCTGCTTAACCATGGCGAGAAGGCCGTTTGAACGTGTGGGCGACAAGTGCTCGCTGAGGCCGATTTTGTCGATGAAGTGCAGGTCGGCGTCAAGAATTTCGCGCGGGGTGTGGTCGTTGAGCACGTCAATGAGCAGCGAAATGATACCTTTCACGATGATAGCGTCAGAGTCGGCGGTAAACAACACAGTGCCACGCTCAGAGAGCTCGGCATTGAGCCACACGCGGCTTTGGCAGCCTTCGATGAGGTGCTGCGGCGTTTTATATTCTTCGTCGATGGGAGGCAGAGCGTTGCCAAGGTCGATGATGTAGCCATATCGGTCCATCCAATCTTCGATGTCTGAAAATTCGTCGATGATTTCCTGTTGTTTTTCGCTAATAGTCATAATGTTTAGCCTTTATCAAAGTGAATAAATATAGTTTACAATTGTTTGGCCCACGGCCTTTAGCGTTGCCACATCTATGTTGTCGATAGTGTCGGCTGTGGTGTGCCATGTGGGGTTGAATGAGCCTGTGGCGGGGTGGCCTATCTCGATGATGTCGACCGAGGGTATTCCGGCGGCTATCAGATGCAGATGGTCGTCGGTCACGGCGCCGCCCATGCTGCGCACGAAGCGCGAGCCGAAGCCTGCCTCGTCGGCTGTCTGCCAAATCTTGTCGACAAGCGATTGTGCCGACTGATAGCTAAAATATTCATATTTGAATGTTGCGCCTTTGCCGCCAACCATGTCGAGCAATATTGCAGCTTGCGGGGCGTTTGTGGGGTTGTAGGGCAAATGCTGCACAAAATATTGCGTGCCCAAACACCACGACAATTCGGTGGCAGCCTGCTCTTCTTCGGAGACGTCGTCGGGTGCCGACACGCCCATATCTTCGGCATCTACCATCAATATATCAACGCCTATGGCTGCCGATTTGTTGCCAAGCATGCGAGCCAGCTCGAGCAACACGCCCACGCCGCTTGCGCCGTCGTTGGCGCCGTCGATTGCGGTGGTGTGCTTACCGGCGTCGGCATCCTCATCGGCCCATGGGCGCGAGTCGTAGTGAGCAAGTAAAAGTATGCGCTTGCTTGCCGAGGCGTTAAATTTTGCAAGGATATTGTTTATGGGCAGCGGCTTGCCGTAGTAGTCGCGCACTGTGGCACGCTGCTCAATGACGGTGTCGGCGCCAAAATCTTTGAGCTTTTGTACCATCCACTGCTCGCACAGTTTGTGTGCTGCGGTTTGCGGCACACGGGGTCCGAATTGAGTTTGGGTTTTAACGTATGCGAATGCGCTGTCGGCATCAAACGTTGGCATCTCAACCGACACAGAGTCAGAGTCGGCGGTGCTGCTCTCGGCCTTGGCACTGCTGCCGCTGCAAGCCACACTGACTGCCGCCAGAGCGCTTATCATCAAGTTGCGTACGAAGGGTATTGTCACGGTGTGTAAAACTTTTATAAGGTACAATAAAAAAAGGGTAAGCTTACTACATCGCACCGCTACAACCCTCTACCCTTGCTTCGGTCAAGACCTGGGGGAGTTCGAGGGGAGCTGGTCGTGTAGGACTTACCCGGCTGCAAAGGTACGACAATTTTGCTGCCCCCACAAGTTTTAGCCTACTTTTTATGATTTATTTGATTTTTTGGGCTTATCGGCGCTTTTTACACCCTAATTTTGATTAGATTGCGAAAAATCAGTATCTTTGCATGATAACCATAAATAATGCAATGTCTGATTCTATAAATAATAATACTGTTAAGCGTACTGTTCTCGATGCTGACGACGTTATCCAAATGGTGCCCAAGCTCAAAGGGCGCGAAAAATTGATTAACAAACTGCTGCATTGGCTGTACGTTGACCGCGTGAATGCTGTTCACGACAAATATTTCGACACTCCCGGCGCTCCTTTCGTGCGCTCGCTGCTCACCGATTTCGATATCGACCTGCGCATCGACGGCGAAGACGTGCTCAACAATCTGCCCGAAGGTGCTTTCATCACAGTCAGCAACCACCCCTTCGGCGCCCTCGACGGCATCTCGCTCATCGACATCATAGCCTCGCGTCGCCCCGAGTATAAAGTCATGGTCAACATGATACTGGGCAAAATCACAGCTATGCGTCCCAACTTCATCGCTGTTGACGCCCTGCAAAGCACCGACCCCGCAAAAAAGGCCGTGTCAATGCGCGGCATCAAAGAGGCTATCGACCAAGTGAAAAGCGGCAAACCCCTGGGCTTCTTCCCCGCCGGTGCCGTAAGCAAGATAAATAGTAAGTTCGAACTCGAAGACCGCACATGGCAACCCACCGTTGTGCGCCTCATCGACAAAGTGAAAGTGCCTGTGGTGCCCATCTACTTCCACGGCTCAAACTCATGGCTTTTCAACTTTTTTGGCGTGGTGTGCTGGCAACTGCGCACCCTGCTGCTGCCCCGCGAAGTGTGGCGCAAATGCCACACCACAATACATGTGAGCGTGGGCAAGCCTATATCTGTCGAAGAGCAACGCGCTCACGCCGGCTCTATCGAGGAGTTGGGCGAATTTTTGAAAGCCAAGACTTACGAACTCAAAAAAATGTACAAATAAACTGCACGTTGCAATGGCATTAAACTCTTCTTTTACTTCACTTCCCGACGCTCCCTTAGGCAATCAACCCTCGCCCGAGGTGCTCAAAGCCAAACAACGCTTCGGCATTGTTGGCAATGCGCCCGCTCTGCTCGCCGCCGTGCAGCGTGCCGTGCGTGTCGCCCCTATTGATTTGTCGGTGCTTGTAACCGGCGAAAGTGGCTCCGGTAAAGAGTTTTTTCCGCAAATCATACACAACTACAGCTCGCGCAAACACGCCAAATATATTGCCGTAAACTGCGGCGCCATACCCGAAGGCACTATCGACTCCGAGCTTTTCGGCCACGAAAAAGGCTCGTTCACCGGCGCCGTAGCCTCACGCAAAGGATACTTTGAAGAGGCCGACGGCGGCACAATCTTCCTCGATGAGGTTGCCGAACTGCCCATGACCACACAAGCACGTCTGCTGCGTGTGCTCGAGACCGGCGAATTTCTCAAGGTAGGTTCAAGCCAAGTGCAAAAGACAAACATACGCGTAGTGGCAGCCACAAACGTCGACCTGCCGCAAGCAATTGCCGAGGGTCGCTTTCGCGAAGACCTATACTACCGACTCTCTACGGTGCAAATCGTAGTGCCCCCGCTGCGAGACCGCGGCAACGACATCATGCTGCTTACGCGCAAATTTGCCGGCGACTTTGCCGAGCGCTACCGCATGCCCGAAATAGCATTCTCCGACGATGCCCGCTCGGCTCTGCTGCGCTATCGCTGGCCCGGCAACGTGCGCCAGCTCAAAAACGTCATTGAGCAAGTGGCACTCTTCGAGCCCGGCACACAAGTTTCTGCCGCCGTGCTGGCCGAATACATCCCCGCCGGAGCTGCATCATACACCCCCACACGCCAGGGCTCAAGCGCCGACCACACCTACGAGCGCGAACGCGAAATGCTGTTCAACCTCATCTTCAACCTGCGCACACGCATCGACGAACTCACTGCGCGCGTTGAAGGCACTCCGGCCACCCCCGACATCACACCCACCGTTGAGGTCGAAACATCTATCACCGACCGCAACATGCCCGTGCTGTCGCCCCTGCACACCACGTATGCCACAAGCGTCAACGACGCCGAGCGCCAAAACATCATCGACGCCCTGCGCCGCAACGACGGCCGCCGCAAAGCCACTGCGCAAGAGCTAAACATCTCTGAGCGCACACTATACAGAAAAATTCGCGAATACGGATTAGAATAACCCCCTAACCACTCATCATCGCCTCAACAAAAATGAAACTCAAACTTCTGCTTCTTTTCGCGTGCATAATGTTCGCAATGCCAAGCTGCCGCATAAGCTACAAATTTAACGGCGCCGCGCTCGACTATACCGTCTACAAAACCGTGCACATCAGCGACTTCCCCATACGCGCCGCTCTCGTGTACGCCCCCTTGCAGCAAACTTTCGAAACCGAGCTGCAAAACTATGTGCAACGCAACACACGCCTGAAAATCGTAGACAACGGCAATGCAGACATTTTGATTGAAGGCGAAATCACCGGCTACAACCTCACTCCGCAAGCCGTCACCGAAAACGCATACGCCTCTAAAACCCGCCTCACCATTGCCGTGCGCGTCAAATATACCGACAACAAAAATGAGAAAAACGACGTAGACCAGACCTTCTCGGCCTACCGCGACTTCGACGCCAGCGAGCTGCTCATTGACGTGCAAGATCAACTCTGCCAGGAAATCACCTCAGAGCTCATAGACCTCATATTTAACGCAACGTTAGGCAACTGGTAACATCACTTTCAAACCATAGTACCACATGAAAGCTCCACACAACGCCCCATATTACGTATATCCGGCACTGCTTAAACTCAAAAACGAGCGTGCAAACCTCACCGACGAAGAGATTGCCGCACTCAAGCAACACATCGCACTCAACGCTGCCGATGCCGCTGCTGCCGTAGAGTTTGTTGACCTTGCCGGTGACGACTGGGCACACATCTATCCCCCCGAGCCCGAGCCCGAGCAAATCACCACCGACAACGCCATCGACACGTTCCTCAACACATACGGCTCGCGCAACCCCAAAGAAGACGCTTTGCTCGAAAGGCTGATTTTCAACCCCACACCCGACTATTCGCAGGTGCTCGAGCAAGAAGAAGGCGACGCCGCTCCGGCAGCGCCGGTCAACGAACAAGACGCTATGATAGCAGCATTCATCAACCACAACGATGCCGATGCCGCTAACGACATAAATCACGAAGACGATATTCTCGCCGCCATAGAGCAGAAATCGCCCGACGATGCCCCTGCAGCCTACGACACCCCGGCGCCTCAAACCATCGCCGCCGATGCCCCGCCCGCTGCCACCCCGGCAAGCTCGCTTTCCGAGAGTTTGGCGAAAATTTACATCAAACAAGGCAGATATGAGCGCGCTTTTGAGATAATTTCCGATTTAAACTTGAATTATCCGAAAAAAAGTGCTTACTTTGCAGACCAATTGCGTTTTTTGCAAAAATTGATACAATTGCAGCAAGGGCGCAAACAAAATTTGAATTAATCACATTACCAATTCACAATAGAAGTAATAATCTAAAACCGATATGTACGTAGTTTTCATTGTACTCACAGTTATCGTAGCCATCATGCTGATTGGCATTGTCCTCATCCAAAAATCTAAAGGTGGAGGCCTTTCATCTCAATTCGGCGGTGGCAACCAAGTTTTAGGTGTGCGCGGCACAAACAGCTTCCTCGAAAAAACAACCTGGACTCTCGCAGCCCTCATCGTTGTTTTCTCTGTAGGAGCCGCTTACACCATCCCCAAAGCAGGCAAATCTGACGCCGTTCGCGTTGAAGCCACCGGCAAACCCGCAGCTCAACAAGCTAACGCTTTTGCTACTGACGCTGCTGCCGACAAAGCTGCTCCCGCTGCTCAAGGCGAAAAACCCGCAGCTAAACCCGCTCCGGCTACCGAAGCTCCTGCCGGCGAATAATTCGTCACGTCAAAAAACCTCAGTGACACAGGCCATATACAGGCCGACAATCCTCTTGATTGTTGGCCATGACTTGTTTATAGACAGTTAAGCACACTCACTTATGAACCGCAAACAATTTGAAATTATGGCTCCGGTTGGCTCGTTCGAGTCGCTGCACGCCGCAATAAATGCCGGTGCCGACGCCGTTTACTTCGGCATCGGTGGCTTGAATATGCGCTCTCGCTCGAGCGTCAACTTCACCCTCGACGACCTCCGTCAAATTGCCAAAACCTGCAACGATGCCGGTGTGAAATCGTATCTCACACTCAACATTGTGCTCTTCGACAACGACCTTGAAGCCGCACGCGCAACAGTCGACGCCGTAAAAGAAGCCGGAGTCAGCGCTATCATTGCCGCCGACATTGCCATAATTCTCTACGCTCGCTCGGTGGGCGTTGAGGTGCACATCTCAACACAAGCCAATGTCACCAACTACGAGACGTTGCGTTTCTATGCCCAATGGGCCGATGTGGTGGTGCTCGCCCGCGAGCTTAACCTCGACCAAGTGACTGCCATACACCAAGCCATCATCGACAACGACCTGCGCGGTCCCCACGGCGAGCTCGTGCGCATCGAAATGTTCTGCCACGGTGCGCTCTGCATGGCAACCTCGGGCAAATGCTATCTGTCACTTCACGAAATGAACTCAAGTGCCAACCGCGGCGCATGCACCCAAATATGCCGCCGCAGCTACACCCTCACCGACCGCGACACCGGCGACCAAATCGACGTTGAAGACAAATATCTGATGTCGCCCAAAGACCTCAAAACAATCCACTTCCTCAACAAACTGATGGATGCCGGCGTGACCGTGCTCAAAATCGAAGGCCGTGCTCGCGGCCCCGAGTATGTGAAAGTTGCCGTAGAATGCTATTCCGAAGCCATTGAGGCTGTGTGCAACGGCACATACAACGACGAAAAAATAGCAGCCTGGGACGAGCGCCTCGCCAAAATCTTCAACCGCGGCTTTTGGGACGGATACTATCTGGGCCAACGCCTCGGCGAATGGTCAAGCAAATACGGCTCGTCGGCAACACGCGTCAAACAATACGTTGCAAAAGGCGTGAAATACTATTCGCGTCTCGGCGTGGGCGAATTCTTGCTCGAAGCCGGCGAACTCAATGTTGGCGACGAGGTGGTAATCACCGGTCCCACTACCGGTGCACTCATTCTCACCGTCGACGACATTCAAGTTGACTGCAAAAGTGTGCCCCGCGCCGTAAAAGGCGACTCCTTCTCTATTGCCGTACCGGCAAAAATACGTCCTTCCGACCGACTTTACAAATGGGAGCACGTTGAAGCTGCTCCCCGCAAACCCCGATTTTAATGCCTTATGAACAGCTTTATAGCTTGGTGTCGCAAGTACATCTCAATACCCGGATTGGCAATCATGGCTGCCATTGTCTACATAGTTTTCTTCCAGGAAAATTCTATGCCCCGCAGCTATGTCTACCGCCAAACCATTGATAGCCTGCGCACCGAAATACGCGTCAACAACGACTCAATGATGTATTATCGCGCCCTAAACCAGCGCATGAACAACCGCGACCCGGAAATCATTGAACGCATAGTGCGCGAAAACCACAATATGAACCTCCCCAACGAAGACGTCTACATCTACAAATAATCTCCTGATATGAAATCACTGCTCCAAGCCCTCATCTACGGCGGCCTCGTGGTAGTTTGCATCGGTTGCTTGCTGCCCCTCATTCTCGGCCCGCAAAACACGGCATTCAAAATAGTTTATTGCGTGGGCGCGCTTGCCACATTCGTAGGCCGCCTGTTCACAAAATATCGCGGCAAAGACTTCAGAGTGCGCCGCCTGGTACACATCCAAGTGTGGAGCGCATTTTTCTTTTGCGTGGCAGGCTTCATGATGTGGTATTCTGCCGACCCGCGCGACTGGCTCGCTTTCACCCTCGCCGGCGCCATGATACAATGCTACGTGTCGATAGTGTTGCCGCGAGCAATGAAAAAAGCAGGCGAACTGTAGGCCTATGCGCACCCTTTACATAACTGACCTTGACGGCACTCTCCTCTCGCCCGACGTAAAAGTGAGCGCCCGCTCGGCACAAACCCTCAGCAACCTCATTGCCGAGGGCGCCCTCATCACCTGCGCCACAGCACGCACTCCCGCCACTGTGGTGCCCTTGCTGCGCGAGTGCAACCTTGCTTTGCCCGCAATAGTGCTCACCGGAGCCGCGCTATACGACTGCCGCGCCTGCCGCTATCTCAACACACACTTCATCAGCGCCGGCGCTATCCCCGCCATACGCAAAGCCTTTGCCGACGAGCACCTCAATCCGTTTATCTACACACTGCCCGACGACGGCAAAGACGTGCTGCAAGTGTATGTCTGCGGCAACAACCTCACCCCCTACCAACAAAAATTCATCGACGAGCGCATCAACCTTCCGCTCAAACACTTCAACATCAACGCTCAGCCAAGCACCAACGAAGACAGCCGCCACGTGCTGTTTTTCGCCATGGGCAACGTAGACAACATTGAGCGCGCAGCCGCCGTGCTGCGCAACGGCGTTGACTGCCAAGTGTCGTGCTATCGCGACACCTACGACCGCAGCATCGGGTTGCTCGAAATTCTTGCTTCGGGCGTATCCAAAGCCTATGCCGTGGCTAAGATGAAAGCCGACACCGGCGCCGACCGTCTGATAGTGTACGGCGACAACCTCAACGACCTGCCCATGATGGCTGTGGCCGACGTTGCCGTGGCTGTTGACAATGCTCTGCCGCAGGTCAAAGAGGCGGCAAATATTGTCATCGGCGCTAACGCTGACGATGCCGTGGCTCTGCACATGGCAAAAACGCAAAAAGGTGCGCCGCAATTAGATGCGACACACCTTAGCGAATCATAAGTAAACTATAACTATTTAATAAGTATCTTGCTTGATTTGCTGCCTTGACGGCGGATATACAATCCGTTTGCAGGGTTGCTAACGCGCACGCCTTGCAGGTTGAAGTATTCAACGGGGGCATTTTCGTCGTTGCTAACCTCAACAAAGTTAACGCCGGCCTCTTCTGTCGGATAAACGAGAGTCACTTTCTTCAAAACTGTGGTTTCTGCCATAGTGATGTGAACACTGTTATCATAATTGTCTGAAGCGTTAAGAACTTCAATATCCTCAGCAGTGATTTCGTGAGTCACTGTCTTTGCTACGCTATAAGCAGTCTTTGAAGTTTCGTTATAAGTTGAGACTGCAGTAAACGAGGGAAGAACTGTGTTTGTGTAGTTTGTGCTCAACTTGTAGCTCCAAGATGTTTCTGTGTCGGGATATTCAACTTCGATAACAAGTTTGGCACCGGCACCGGCTTTAACGAGATCTGCTTTCGGGAATGTGAAACCGGGATACCAATCTTTGTATGTTTCAGAACCTTCAAAGAGCACTTCTTCTTTAGGTGCTTCGGTTTTGGGAACCAATATAGAGATGCCTTTCATTGAGGCGCCGTTGTAGAGGTTGAACGAAAGACCGCTTTGGCCCCATTCGTCAACCCAATATGTGCCGTCTTCAAGTTTGGCAAATTCTTTGAATTGACCTACGGTGAATTTGTACTTATTTTCGGCTCCTTCTTCCGACACTGCCTTAGCGCTGAAGTCATAAACCGATTTGCTATAGTCGCTGATGCGAAGGATGGTACCTACGCCCCAGCCCACACCGGTGCCTGAAGCACTTGAGATTGTGAGATAGACATCGAGCTCGAGGTCATCGTCATAATCTTTATACTCCGATAAAAGAAGATTGTGATTGTCGTTGCTAAGGTTAAGTTCTACAGTATCATACTCAACCTCGGGCTCATTTTCTACGAGATAAGCCTCAGAAATCACGAGATCGCCGGCAGCAGCCAATTGAAGATACATTTGCTTGACTGCACTGCGGGCGGTTTTATCAAATTCACATTCAATTTGAGTGGCGCCTGACGATACAATCTCTTTTTGAGTGTCAGCGTTGACATACTCAACAGAGAGCTGAACAGTTGCCGATGCAGGCTCGGCAAACTTAATCACAACGCTCTGATAGTCTGAATAGTCTACCCCGGTGTCTGAAAGCCACCAACCGCAGCAGCCCCAATCGGCAGTGAAAGTGATTGTCTTGCTGCTGCTCTCGTACGTGGCTTTGTCGCCTGAAGTGCCGAGAGAGCTCATGATGTCAACGGTGCCTGCCGATGCAGTGACCGAAAGCACTGCTGCAGCGGCTAAAGTGAGTAAATTTTTTAGCATAAAATTTGTGTTTTAAGATATTATATATTTATTAGGAAGAATGAATTATTATGATTTAAGTGCCGAAATGGTGAGTGATATATAGGCTTCCATAGGTGTCTGTAATCATGGTGCAAGTTCGACAAATACAGATAATGTATGTCACAAAGATATTGATATTATACATTTTATGATAATACTATTTTATCTTATTCTTTGCATCTTTTGCAGTTTTCACCGCAAAGCCCGTCTTTCGTAGAAAAATGCAAGCGAGCAGCTCGCGTCGCCCGCTTGCACAAATTTAATTCTATGAAATACTATCATTCACATGTCTGCGTCATCTGACGCTTGGTATATAGACTTCCAATCAGTACCGTTGAAATCGGTGCTGATATCAAAGCCGGCAATAGCATCGCAAACACCTTTGTAGGCATGTTTGCGCTCGTAGTTTGAGTCAAAGATATTGGGAGCGTCATCTTTCAACCAATATTCGTGCTCTTTGGCGTTGTCAGAGAGTGTCCAGAGAGTGACTGAAGATTGTTGCGACTCGGGCACATTTGCAAGATACGACTCAATAATCATTTGATAGATTGATGCTTGAGTTGCTGCTTGTTCGGCCGACAATGTTGCTTTGCCAAACGATACGTCGAGCTCGGTGATGCGCACAAGTTTGCCGGTGGCGGCAAGGGTTTGGAACATTGCATCAACTTGCTCTTTGGTGATTGTCGACGACACGTGCATTTGTGTGCCGATGCCGTCAACGTGGCCTCCGTTTTGGTCGATATAGTTAACAAACTCAATGAGTGCTTTAAGTTTGGCAGGACTTGTTTCGAGGTTGTAGTCGTTGACAAACAATTTAGCGCCGTTGGGTGAATATTGACGTGCATATTGGAAAGCTTTCACACCATAGTCTTTGCCGACGTAGTAGCCCCAATACCAGTGTTGATTGCCCGAGTCGGAAGCCCAGTTGAGGGTGAGACCTTCGTCGGCAGTCTCGGTGGGTGCAGAGTCGGCGTTGCCGTCGTTGTCAGAGCCGCCGAATGCGCCGTCAAAGCCGCGCCACTTGTTGCTGCCGTCGGCAATAGGCTCGTTGATAACATCCCATGCATCAACACGGTCGCCCATGTGTTGCATAATGTCTTTAATCCAGCTTTCCATAGCGCCAAGCAAAATCTCGCGTTTTTCGGCTGCGGTTTTAGGCTCGTAGGTGACGGTTGTTGCGAGCGGACGCACGCCTTTAGCACCGTCAACCTTGATACCAAATTCGATATCATCAATCCAGTATGTGCCGTCAACCTTGCCAAAGTTGATAATGATGCGGTTGGCGTCGTCAAGAGTGGGCGTAAATTCAAATTCACAATCTATCCACGAAGTGCCTACACTAAATTCGTGGTAACCACCCTGCTTGCTGTAGTCGGAGCTGTTTTGATATTGGAATTGCAGCTTACCGGCAGCCGTGCTCGACTTGGCTTTAAACTTTATTACATAAGTATCCGAATTGCTGAGCGGAGAGCCGAATGTATAGGCAAATTGAGCGTCCCAATAGTTGCCATCGCCCTTATTGGTGAGCTTGGCGCACGATGAGCCGTCTTTGCCACCTGTGGCATCAATAACTCCCTCGTCTTTGTTTGAGCCCCAAGAAGCCCAACTGCCAAATGTGCCGTTGTTGAAGTTGTTGCTATCGCCGGTGAGCAAGTTGGCAACGCCTCCGCCGGCGCCATCGTTGGTGACTACCATCTTCGGAGCGATGAGCGACTTGAGGTATGCTTGCGGCTGCTGTGTGTGCCACAAAAGGTTGTGGCCGTAGAGCTTCATGTCGGCGGGCAATGCTTTAACGATATTGTCGACGGTGGTATAATTCAGAGTGCCGCTGCTGCTGCACACCACACCAAACTTCATGGCATTACCGAGGGTTACACCGGTGAAGTTTTCGTCGACAATTGACTTGTATTGCTCTTTGTCAAGATACATGTCAGCGCCCATGCCCAAGGCAACGTTGAGGTTGGGATGGTATTGCTGCACATACGATTTTATTGGCTCATAGAGGGCAATCTTCTCCTTGAGTTCAAGCGGAAGGTCGGCAACACCCACGGTGCTGTCTTTTTCTTGCCACTCCATGATTTGGTCGTCGCAGCCGGCAAGGGCAAGCGAGACCAAAGCCAACGGAATAATATATTTGTTTGATTTCATGTCAATTTTCAGTTAAAAAGGTTATTGTTCGTCATCAGCCGAGGGATAGTCAGAGATTGTGAAACTCTTGCAAGGCACCACGCGCCAGTTGTCGATGTAGATTTTCGGGCCGTTGAACAGCGACGATACATAGTCAATATTGTTGAGGGTGAAGTCGGTGTTCACAAAGCCGATGCCAAAGTTGCTATAGGTGGCGGCATTGCGGTCGTCAATCACAGTTTGGAATGTTGGGTCGGTCTCTTCAGTGTCGGCAATGAGTGCGGCATATTTGCCCATCTGCGAGAAGGGTATTGTCACTGTTGTCCAGCCTGTGGTTTTGAAGGGTACAATAACGTCGTCAACAATCCAGGGCACGTAGAATGCAGTCATACAAGCACTATTATCATCGCCTGACCCTACGCCGGTGAGGTTGTAGTTATTGATGAGTGAGATTTGAATTTGACCTGTGCCGCTCCAAGCTTCGGGCACATAGATATCGAATTGTAGTGCCACCTCGGTGAGCGGAGTTGATGCGGGGATGTAGCTTGTCATGCGAGTCCAATCGTCCATATCATTGCCGCTGCCTGCTGTCCAGCACTCGGTTACACGAGGTTTGCCCGACGAAACTCCGGTTTCGAGCAAGCGGTCGGGCACCAATTGCAAGCACTTGCCGCGGCCCGAGTTGAGGGGATCGTCAACAAGGTCGTCAGCATTAATCATTGAGCCTGTTTCGGTCCAGCTCCAATAGCCTTGAGTGCCTTCACCGTCAAAGTTGAGCACCATGCAATCGCGGTTGTTGAAATAGGCGGGCGATTTCGACTGACCGTTAGCGCCGGTCGACATCAGTGAGCCTGAAGCGGTGACGCCTGCGGGCATTGTGAACGAGTACCATTCGCCATCAACGTCGTCACTTGCCAAGCCCTCGGTGATTTCGGTGCCGTCGGGCAGCTCAACGCTTGAAGTCTCTTGCAGGCCTGTGCCGTAGACAATCACAGTCTCGCCGGCTTGCGGCAAGGTGTTGCTGATTGATGTCACTGTGGGCGAAGCGGCACGCACAGTGAATGAGTAAGAAGTCTCGGTTTTGTCTTTGACAAGGCGTATAACGTCGCGATCTTCGGCCTTGGCATCAGTGATAGGAGTTTTGCTGTTGATTTGCACCAACATAGAGTTGTCTGACACGTAGGCGCGGTTGAAATATGTGTCGTAGCCATTGATATAGACGTGCTTCATGCCCATGAAACCGCTACCTTCAAGACGTATCATCTGTCCCTGGCGAGCGAATGTCACCTCGCGGTCGGGCACATCAGAGTCGGCGTCCTCAAGATACACTTTATCAATAGTGATAGCTGTTGACTGATATTTCTCGTCGAAGTATTCATCGTCGGCATTGCACGAAGAAAGGCTGACAGCCATCACCGCCAAAGCGCCGCCAACAATATATTTATAACTTTTCATATATGTCTTTGAGTTATTTATCAATTGAACAATTCGGTTTCAGAGATTTCACGCGGGCCAAAGGTGTAAGGCACGGGGTCGTCGCCAAGTTTGGGGTCGCGAGTGCGGTCAACATCCGATATGGGCAGAGTGAGCGACGATACGGTTGCTGTCGACACGTCGTCAGCGTCGTCGGTCTTTGCATATTGGCATTTTTCACTTTCGTCCCAGACGTAGCTTGCGTTGCGGTCTTGGTTGTTGAGATAGTTCACAACCTCTTGTTGCTCGTAGTATGAGCGACGGATGAGGTCGTACCAATATTGACCTTCAAAGGCGAGCTCAATGCGGCGCTCGTAGTGAATATCGTCGTAAGTGATGCGCTTGAGAGTGGGCATTCCGGCACGTGTGCGCACGAGGTTGAAGTAGTAGAGTGCCTGGGCATCGTTTGTACTGGCATCGTTGGCAAGAGCAGCCTCGGCATAGTTGAGATAAACCTCGGCAAGACGCATCATGTAGGTGTTCAAACCTGATGATTGCTGATAGCTGATGCCGTTGTCTTCAAGTTTGCCGATAACATACTTTTTGACGTTGCATTTTTTGGTGTAGCCGTCTTCGGTGACGTTGTAGGTGTAGCCACCGTTTTTAACGTTGAGGTCGGGATAATATTCGCCAACGGTAGCGATGGTGTAGTGGCGACGTATGCGGTCTTGCGGGTCGTAGGTGCGCACAAGGTCGTATGAAGCATAAGTGGCATTGCCCCAGTTTGTTTCGCCAACCATTGTCGACCACGAGAAGTAGGCGGGTATTGAGTTGTTGCAACCCCAGCCGATAGCGTCGGTTGAGCCTGACAGCCATTGCAATTGGAAGATTGACTCTTCGTTGTTGTTGTTTTTTTCAACGCTGAAGAGGTCACCGTAGTTGTCGAGCAATTTATACGGGCCGGCTATGCACTTTTCGGCAGCCTTCTTGGCAAGGTCGAGATAGTAGGGATTGCGCACACCGCGGTTGAAGTCGGTGGCAACATTTGTGCCGTCATACTGTCCTTCGGTGGTCAAGCCTGCCATTGACAGATATACGCGCGAAAGGATGCCGAAAGCGCTGTAGCAAGTCACACGGCCGGGGTTGGCTTGTGTCTTCGACAGATTTGCTGCGGCATATTCGAGGTCGCGGATGGCAAACTCCATAACGTCAACACAGCGATTGGCAGGCACGTCTGAGTTTTCCATCTGCTCAACAGTGTCCTCATATATGATAGCTTTGCCCCAAAGCGAAGCAAGATACCAATATGCCAGGCCGCGCATGAAACGGCTCTCGGCATAAGCCTGTATTTTTGCACTCTCGCTAACTGTCGACGCAGAATAGTCGCGCACGTTGTTGATAGTGAAGTTTGCTTGAGCAATGACTGAGTAGAAAGCGCCCCACGAGTCGCCCAAGCCGGGGCTCAGAGAGTTCTCGGTGAAGTTGGTGTATGGGTAGATATAGTCTGACCAGCGGGCGGTGATGTTGTTCGAACGGCCGTCGCCCATGCTGTAGTATGCCTTGTCGTTAAAACTGTTCCACACGTAGTTGTAGAGCGTAGCGGTTGATGTGGCAACAGCGTCGTCAGAGTCGTAGAATGTGGATTGGTTGGCTGTTGAAGTGTTTGCGGAAGTGAGGAAGTCGTCGCACGAGCTAAGACTGAGTGTGGCAGCACATCCGAGAGCCAACATTACTAATATTTTATTTTTCATTTTGATTCGCATTTAAAGGGTTAGAATGATAGGTTGATACCAAATGTGTAAATGCGAGGTGAAGGATAACGACCGTAGTCAACTCCGGTCTTCAGAGCGTCACCGTACAGCGAACCAACTTCAGGGTCTAAGCCTTTATATTTGGTGATAGTGAATACGTTTTGGCAGTTGAAATAGACGCGCACATTGTCTATATAAGCCTTGCGAGTGAGGTTGCTCGGCAAGGTGTAGCCTAACGAGAGGTTTTGCAAACGGATGTATGAAGCATCTTCAACGAGGAGGTCACTGATGCGGGTGTAGTTGGCGTTCTTGTCTGAACGTTGCAGCGCCGGCATAGTGGTTTCGCTTGCATTCGACACGTAGCAGTTGCGATAGTCGTCGGAGGGAAGACTCGGGTCGATAACGCTAACCACGGCATAGTTGAGCGACGATTTGAGGATGTTTGAGTTGAGGCGCGGATCTTCGATGTACATGCGGGTGAGGT